>DASYRU010000122.1:0-9083 GCA_036004165.1 Actinomycetota bacterium | reverse complement strand
GGTCCCGGCGGAGATGGCCAGGGTGGCCGCCGCGCTCGGGGTGGCCGACGCCGCCGGCGGCCTGTGGGACCTGGCCAGGCGGCTGGGCGCGCCCGCCGGCCTGGCCGAGCTGGGCCTCGCCGAGGCCGAGCTGGACCGGGTGGCCGAGCTGGCCGCCGCCAAGCTCGGCGACGCGCGGGGACCTCACGGGGAGCGGGAGTTGCGGACGTTGCTGGACGACGCCTGGCGGGGCCGGCGGCCGCAGTGACCGTGGAGGCGCCGGTCGCGGCGTCCGGCCTTGACCGCCGGCGTTTCGTGCAGCTCGCCGGGCTGTCGGGCGCCGCATTGCTGGCCGGCTGCCGCAGCTCCAGCCCGCTGGCCGACCGGCGCCCGCTGCGGCTCGGTTACGTCAGCCCGCAGAGCGGCGCGCTGTTCGCCTTCGGCGAGGCCGACAACTTCGTCATCTCCAGCGCCCAGCGGACGTTCAAGGACGGCCTGGAGATCGGTGGCCGCGCCTACCCGGTGGAGATCCTGGTCAGGGACAGCCAGTCCGACCCGGAGCGGGCAGGTGAGGTCGCGGCCGACCTCATCGCCGGCGACCAGGTCGACCTGATGCTGGTCAGCTCCACGCCGGAGACGACCAACCCGGTCGCCGACGCCTGCGAGCGCTCCGGCGTGCCCTGCATCTCCACGGTCACCCCCTACCAGCCGTGGTTCCTCGCCCGCGACCCTCCCCAGGACCCCCGCAACCCAGAGCCGTACCACTGGACCTGGCACTTCTTCTGGGGGCTCGAGGACATCATCGGGGTCTTCTCCGACATGTGGGGGCAGGTCGAGAACAACCAGGTCCTCGGCGGCCTTTGGCCCGACGACGGCGACGGGCGCGCGTGGAGCAGTGGCTTCCCGGCCGCCCTCGAACCGCAGGGCTACCGGATCGTCGACCCCGGCCGCTACCAGGACGAGAAGGACAGCTTCCGGTTCGAGGTGCAGCGGTTCAAGGACGCCGGCGCCGACATCGTGACCGGCGTGCCGCTGCCGCCCGACTTCGCCACCTTCTGGAAGCAGGCCGGCGAGCTCGGCTACCGGCCGCGGGTCGCGACGGTCGGCAAGGCGCTGCTGTTCCCCGCCTTCATCGAGGCGATGGGCTCCGCCGAGGGCGTCTCGACCGAGGTCTGGTGGAGCCCGAGCCATCCGTTCCGGTCCTCGCTGACCGGCGCCAGCGCCGGCGAGCTGGCGCAGGAGTACACCAGGGCCACCGGCAGGCAGTGGACGCAGCCGATCGGCTTCGTGCACGCCCTGTTCGAGGTCGCCGCCGACGTGCTCAGGCGCGCCGGCGACGTGAGCGATCGGCAGGCCCTGGTCGACGCGATCAAGGCGACCAGCCTGAACACCATCGTCGGCCGCGTCAGCTGGGCCAAAAGCCAGGCCGACTTCCCGAACGTCGCCAGGACCCCGCTGGTCGGCGGCCAGTGGCGCCGGGGCAGGACCTGGCCGTTCGAGCTGGAGATCGTCTCCAACGCCACCCACCCGGAGATCCCGGCCAGCGGCACGCTGCAGCCGATCGCGTGATCGGCTCGCCCGTCCCCAGGAGGTTCTCGTGAGCAGTGGCATTGACCGCCGCCGGTTCCTGCAGCTGGCCGGGCTCTCCGGCGCGGCCGCGCTGGCCGGCTGTCGAGAGTCGGGCGGTGGCGGAGGCGACTCCGCGCGCACCGTCAAGCTCGGCTACGTCACGCCCAAGACCGGCTCGCTGGCCGGCTTCGGCGAGGCCGACGACTACGTGCTCGGCACGATGCGGGAAGTGTTCAAGGACGGCCTGCAGATCGGCGGCACCACCGACCCGATCGAGATCGTGCCGAAGGACACCCAGTCCGACCCCAACCGCGCCGCCACCGTCGCCGGCGACCTGATCAACACCGACAAGGTGGACATCGTGCTGGTGTCCTCGACCCCGGAGACCACCAACCCGGTGTCCGGCCAGTGCGAAGCCAACGGCGTGCCGTGCATCTCCACCGTGGCGCCGTGGCAGCCGTGGTTCCTCGGCCAGCAGAAGGACGCGGCCAACCCCGTCCCCTTCAAGTGGGCCTATCACTTCTTCTGGGGCCTCGAGGACATCGAGGCGGTGTTCGCCGACATGTGGAGCCAGGTCTCCAACAACAAGGTGGTCGCCGGGCTGTTCCCCAACGACGGCGACGGCAACGCCTGGGGCGACCCCAAGCAGGGCTTCCCGTCCTACTTCGAGCCGAAGGGCTACAAGATCATCGACCCGGGCCGCTACCAGAACCTGACCGAGGACTTCTCCTCGCAGATCTCCGAGTACAAGCAGGCCGGCGCCGAGATCATGACCGGCGTGCCGCTCCCGCCCGACTTCACCAACTTCTGGAAGCAGGCATCGCAGCAGGGCTTCCAGCCGAAGATCGCCTCGGTCGGCAAGGCGCTGCTGTTCCCCTCCTCGGTGGAGGCGCTCGGCGACATCGGCGAGGGGATGTCCACCGAGGTCTGGTGGAGCCCCAACCACCCGTTCAAGTCCTCGCTGACCGGCGCGACCGCCAAGCAGGTCGCCGACGACTACAGCGCCAAGACGAGCAAGCAGTGGACCCAGCCGATCGGCTTCGTCCACGCCCTGTTCGAGGTCGCCGCCGACTCGCTCAAGCGGGCGGGCAACCCCGACGACCGCGATGCGATCATCAACGCCGTCAAGGCGACCAAGCTCGACACGCTGGTGGGGCACATCGAGTGGACCGGCAAGCCGTTCCCGAACGTGGCCAAGACCCCGCTGGTCGGCGGCCAGTGGCGCAAGGGTAGCGGCAATGCCAGATTCGACCTGGTGATCGTCTCCAACAAGGACCACCCGGAGATTCCGGCGGCCGGCGAGCTGGCGACGATCCCCTACAGCTAGGCCGCCGGGCTCGCTGGAGCTGAGATGGCATTCCTGGAGCTGGACGGCGTCTCCAAGGCGTACGGCGCGCTGAAGGTGATCGACGACCTGAGCGTGCAGCTGGACGCCGGCGAGGCGCTCGGCGTGGTCGGCCCCAACGGGGCCGGCAAGACCACCATGCTCCACCTGGCGGCGGGGCAGCTCCGCCCCGACGCCGGACGGGTGCGCTTCGACGGGCGGGACGTCACCGACCTGCCGGCGCGCACCCGCTGCCAGCTCGGCATGGCCTGCACCAACCAGATCCCGCAGCCGTTCGTCGGCATGACCGTCTACGAGAACGTGCTGGTCGGCGCGACCTTCGGCCGGACCGGTGACGGCGGCGACGCCCACCGGGCGAGCCTCGCCGCGCTCGAGGCGGCCGAGCTCACTCCCCGAGCCAACCGGCTGGCCGGCGCCCTGCCCCTGCTGGAGCTGAAGCGGCTCGAGCTGGCCAGGGCGCTGGCCACCGGCCCGCGCCTGCTGCTGCTGGACGAGATCGCCGGCGGCCTCACCGAGCCGGAGGTGCACCAGCTGGTGGCGACCATCCGGCGGCTGCGCGCCGCCGGCGTCTCGATCGTGTGGATCGAACACATCGTGCATGCCCTGCTGTCGGTCGTCGACCGCATCGTGGCGGTCGACTTCGGCCGCAAGCTGATCGAGGGCGATCCCCGCACGGTCATGGCCAGCCCCGAGGTCCGCGACGTGTACCTGGGCAGCGAGGAAGGGGTCTAGTGCTGCTCGAGGTGGAGCGGGTGGCCAGCTTCTACGGCGGCTTCCAGGCGCTGTTCGAGGTCTCCGTGCAGGTCGCCGAGGGCGAGACGGTCGCCATCATCGGCGCCAACGGGGCCGGCAAGTCGACCCTGCTCAAGACCGTGGTGGGGCTGATGGCCCGCACCACCGGGACGGTGGTGTTCGACGGCCGGCCGCTTGGCGGCGTCCCCACCCACCGACGGCTCGGCATGGGCATCGTCATGGTCCCGGAGGGACGGCGCATCTTCCCGAGTCTCACCGTCGAGGAGAACCTGCAGGTTGGTGCACACCAGGCGCGGGCGGGCCCCTGGAACGTCGGCCGGGTGCTGGAGCTGTTGCCCGCCCTGGCCGACAAGCGGCGGCGGCCGGGCACCCGGCTGTCCGGCGGCGAGCAGCAGATGCTGGCGATCGGCAGGGCGCTGATGGGCAACCCGCGCCTGCTGCTGCTGGACGAGGTCTCGCTGGGCCTCGCCCCGATCGTGGTCAGGCGCATCTACGAGGCCATGCCGGAGATCATCTCGAGCGGCGCCACCGTGGTGCTGGTCGAGCAGGACGTCGGCCAGGCCCTGCGCGCCGCCGACCGGGTCTACTGCCTGCTGGAGGGCAGGGTCGCCCTGCAGGGGCGCTCGGCCGGGCTGACCAGGCAGCAGCTCAGCGACGCCTACTTCGGGATGCGCGCATGACCTGGCTGAACGACGTCGTCCAGGGGCTGCTCCTCGGCGGGCTGTACGCCCTGTTCGCCACCGGGCTGTCGCTGATGTTCGGGGTGATGCGGCTGGTCAACCTGGCCCACGGCGACCTCTCGATCGTGGCGGCGTTCATCGCCCTGGCGATCGTGGACGCCGTCCCCGTCAACCCGCTGTGGACCGTGCTGGTGGTGGTGCCGCTGATGTTCGGCGTCGGCTACCTGCTGCAGCGGGGGCTGCTCAACTTCACCCTGCGCGGCGCCGACCCGCTGCCGCCGGTGCTGGTCACCTTCGGGCTGTCGATCATCCTGCAGAACCTGCTGCTGGAGAGCTTCTCCGCCGACTCCCAGGGCCTTGACGCCGGCCGCATCGAGGACGCCAGCATCCGCCTCAGCGACCGCCTGGCGATCGGCTGGTTCCCGCTGCTCACCCTGCTGGTCGCCATCGGTGTGCTGGTCGGGCTGCAGCTGGTGATCAGCCGCACCCGGCTCGGCCGCGCCTTCCGGGCCACCTCCGACGACCCGCAGGCGGCCCGGCTGATGGGCATCGACAACCGTCACCTGTTCGCCGTGGCCACCGGGATCGCGCTGGCGACCGTGGCCGTGGCCGGCCTGTTCCTCGGCATCCGCACCACCTTCACCCCCAGCGTCGGTCCGACCCGGCTGATCTTCGCCTTCGAGGCGGTGATCATCGGCGGGCTGGGGTCGCTGTGGGGCACGCTGCTCGGCGGCCTGGTCCTCGGGGTGGCCCAGACGCTGGGGGCGCAGCTCTCCCCCGGCTGGGGCGTGCTCGCCGGCCACCTGGTGTTCCTGGCCGTGCTCGCCTTCCGCCCCGCCGGCCTGCTCGGCAAGCCGGTCCCGGCGCAATGAGCGGTCCCGGGGTGCGCACCAGCGCCACGGCGCCGGCGGGGCCGGCGCTGCGGGTGCAGCGGGCGACCATCGCCAGCCGCGTCGGCCTGGTCGGCGGGCTGCTGGCGGTGGCGGTGCTGGCCGCGGGGCCGCTGTGGGCGCTGGACAGCGCGCTGCGCACCCTGATCGGCTTCTTCACCCTGCTGGCACTCGCCCAGATGTGGAACCTGCTGGCCGGCTACGCCGGCCTGGTGTCGATCGGCCAGCAGGCCTACGTCGGCCTCGGCGCCTACGGGCTGCTGTACCTCGCCGACACCCGCGGGCTGAACCTGTTCCTGTCGGTGCTGGTCGCCGGGCTGGTCGGCGCGCTGGTCGCGGTGCCGACCGCGGTGCTGGCGTTCCGCCTCCGCGGCGGCTACTTCGCCATCGGCACCTGGGTGATCGCCGAGGTCTACCGGCTGATCATCAGCAACGTCTCCCAGCTCGGCGGCGGCTCCGGCCTGACCCTGCGGGCCGCCTCCCAGTTCGACCGCACCGCCCGCCTGTTCGCCACCTACGAGCTCGCGCTCGCCGTCGGGGTCGGCGCGGTGGTCCTCACCTACGTGCTGCTCCGGCGCCGCCTGGGCCTGGCCCTCACCGCCATCCGCGACGCCGAGACCAGCGCCCAGAGCCTCGGGGTCCACGTGTACCGCACCAAGTTCCTGGTCTACCTGGTGGCCGCGTTCGGCTGCTCGGTCACCGGCGCGGTCATCTACCTGAACCTGCTGCGGATCCAGCCGGAGGCGGCGTTCAGCGTCAACTGGACGGCGTTCATGATCTTCATCGTGGTGATCGGCGGGGTCGGCACGATCGAGGGGCCGATCATCGGTACCATCGTGTTCTTCGTCCTGCAGGAGACCCTGTCCCGCTACGGCGCCTGGTACCTGGTCCTGCTCGGCGCGGTGGCGGTGCTGGTCACCCTGCTGGCACGGCGCGGGCTGTGGGGCCTGGTGGCCGACCGGACCGGCTGGAGCCTGTTCCCGGTGCAGCGCCGGCTGGAGGAACGCTGATGGCCGACCGGTTCGCCAGTGTGGAGGAGGTGGGCGAGCGCCTGCGCGCGGTCGACTACCTGGCCACCCCGATGATCGCCAACGTGGTGTTCCTCGCCGACCGGCTGGAGAAGCCGATCCTGGCAGAGGGCCCGGCGGGGGTCGGCAAGACGGAGCTGGCCAAGGCGCTGGCCGCCGCCAGCGGCGCGCGCCTGATCCGGCTGCAGTGCTACGAGGGCCTGGACGAGTCCAAGGCCCTGTACGAGTGGAACTACAGGAAGCAGCTGCTGCGCATCCAGGCCGACCGGGCCCACGACGCCAGCTGGGCCGAGGTCGAGGCCGACATCTTCTCCGAGCCGTTCCTGCTCACCCGGCCGCTGCTGGAGGCGATCCGCGCGGCCGACCCGGTGGCGCTGCTGATCGACGAGGTCGACCGGGTCGAGGTGGAGACCGAGGCGCTGCTGCTGGAGGTGCTCTCCGACTTCCAGGTGTCGATCCCGGAGCTGGGCACGGTCGCCGGCACCCAGCGTCCCCTGATCGTGCTCACCTCCAACGCCACCAGGGAGCTGTCGGAGGCGCTGCGCCGGCGCTGCCTGTACCTGTACATCGACTACCCCGACGTCGAACGCGAGCGGGAGATCGTCCGCGCCAGGGTGCCCGAGATCGACGAGCTGCTCGCCACCCAGATCGCCCAGGTGGTCCGAACCATCCGCCAGCTGGAGCTGAAGAAGGCGCCGTCGATCTCGGAGACGATCGACTGGGCGCGCACCCTGCTGTACCTGGAACGGACCACCCTGGACCCGGCCACCATCGACGACACCCTGCACCTGCTGCTCAAGCACGAACGCGACATCCAGCGTGCCCGGTCGGAGCTCGGCCGGGCCAGGCGCTGAAGGAGGCCGCGCTGTGGAGGTCAACGACCGGCTGGTCCCGATCACGGGCGACCTGGTGCGGGCCTTGCACCGGGTGGTCGCCGAGCACCAGGTGACCGAGGCGGAGCTCCACCAGGCGCTGCGGTTCCTCGCCGAGCTCGGCAGGGCCGACGAGTGGGTGCTGCTGTCGGACGTGCTCGGCATCTCGGTGGCGGTGGACGGCAACAGCCACCGCCAGGAGGGTCAGGAGACGCCGAGCAACGTGCAGGGCCCCTACTACCGGCCGGGCGCGCCGCTGGTGTCCCCTCCGGTGGTGCTGTGCCGCGACGACGAGCCCGGCGACGTCTGCTTCGTCGCCGGCCGGGTGCTCGCCGCCGGCGACCGCCGGCCGCTGCCTGGGGCGCTGCTGGACGTCTGGCAGGCCAACCAGGCAGGCCTCTACGACCACGAGGACCCAAGCCAGCCGGATTGGAACCTGCGCCGGCGTTTCCACGCCGGCCGGGACGGCGGCTACGAGTTCCGCACGATCGTGCCGGCCCCCTACGAGATCCCCAAGCACGGGCCGGTCGGCCGCTTCCTGGCCGCGGTCGGCCGCCATCCGTGGCGCCCCGGCCACTTCCACCTGAAGGTCACCGCGGACGGGTTCCAGCCGCTCACCACCATGATCTACTTCGAGGGCGACCCCTGGCTGCACGACGACACCATCTCGTCGGTCAAGCCCGGGCTGGTGGTGCGGCTCGCCAAGCGCGACCAGCCGGAGGAGCTGCGGGCGCGCGGCCTCGACCGCCCCTTCTACACCGCCGCGTTCGACTTCGCGCTGCTGCCGCGGTAGCGGGCCGAGGGGCCGGCCTGGCGGCCGGCCCCTCTGGTGCCGCTGCTACGGTCTGGCCACGTTGACCAGCCCGGCGCCGTAGGCGTCGTCGTCGGAGATGCGGGCGCCCTCGAGGTGGCAGTAGCCGGTGGGGCAGGTGCCGCCGGTCAGGTCACCGCCGCTGGTGTCGGTGGCCGACAGGGCCCGCGTGAGGTTGTGGACGTCGTCGTTGGCGCGCGCCTTCAACCTGAAGATCAACGCGCCAGGGTGCTTGCGCAGCCCGGGGTTGGCGCTGGCGATCAGCGCCAGCGCGCCGACCGCGTGCGGGGCGGCCATCGAGGTGCCCTGGATGGCGGTGTAGCACTCGCCCTGCGGGAACCCCGACCCCTGGGTGAAGGTGAAGCAGGGGATCTGCGTCGCGAAGTTGGAGGTGATGTTGAAGTCCTCCCAGACGTTGGTGAGGTCTGCGCTGGTGTAGGGGAAGCCGGGCGTGCCGCCGCGGTCGTAGTTGGGCAGGTTGAACTTGCGCGCCCCGCCGGGCCCGGCCACGTCGATCCGCGGCCCGTAGTTCGAGAAGTAGGACAGCTGGTTCTTCCTGCCGGGACCGGCTGCCTGGTGGGCGTCGCTGGCCGGCTTGCAGGTGGCGTTGAAGCTCGGCGGAGGGCCGGGACTCCCGATCGTGCCGGGCGGGCAGGTCGCCGAGGAGGCGTTGACGACGTTGCCGGTGGACGACACGTCGACCACGCCCGGGATCCCGCCGGGCACCTCGTACAGACCGAAGGCGTCGAACAGCTCGTCACCCGGCGTGGTGAGGGTGCCGTGCGACAGCACCAGGCCGCCTGCGCCGATCCTGGCGCTCTCGTTGCCGGCAGCGGCCACGATCACCGTGCCCTTGCTGCGGGCGTAGGCCACCGCGTCGACGTAGGCCTGGTAGATCAGCTCCTGCTCGGGGTCGGAGCGGTCGAGGTAGCCGCCGAAGGAGATGTTGACGACGTCGACGCCCAGGTCGGCAGCCTCGATGAAGGAGGCGATCAGGCTGGAGTCGTAGGCGAAGCCGCACCACTGGGCGATCTTGAGCGACACCAGGTCGACCTTGGGGGCGATGCCGTTGACGCCCTGGCCGTCGAGGGCGGCGGCGATGTTGCCGCCGATCCAGGAGCCGTGCCCGTACCAGTCACCGTCCGCCGGCCCGCCG
>DASYRU010000121.1:0-1708 GCA_036004165.1 Actinomycetota bacterium | reverse complement strand
CCAGCCCGATGGAGAGCTGGTTGGCCAGCGCCTGCAGCAGCGAACGGTCGCGGTCGGCGAAGGCGCCGGCCGCGCGTCGCACCTCCAGCACGCCGGCCGTGCGGTCCTTGACGGTCAGGGGAAGGACCAGGCGGCCGCCCTCGCCGTCCGGTTCCTCGACCGGCTCCAGCGACCGCAAGGTCACCGCGGCCGCCCCATCCCCGTTCTCGGGTTCCCCGGACCCCTCCGGCCCGGACCCCTCCGGCCCGGACCCCCCCGGCTCACCCCGCGCCGCCCTCCGCGAGCGCGGCCGCCTGCACCAGCGCCTCCTCGAACACGCGGTCGCGCCCGAACACCTGCAGCTCGTCGCCGAGGCCGGCAGGGTCGGAGGGGCCGCCGCTGCGGCCCACCTTGCGCCGCCCGGTGGGCTGCCCCGGCGCCTCGACGGTGGCGACCAGGTAGCCGGGCGGCGCCTCGACCCGGACGCTGGCGGGCCCGTCGTCGGTGTCCACCTCCAGATGCACCCGGGTCAGGCCGGCAGAGCCGACCGCGCCGACCACCCTCGCGTCGCAGGTGCCCCTGGCGGTGCGGTAGCGGGCGAGGCGGTCGTCGCCGACCAGGCGGACCTCGTCCAGCTCCCAGCCGAGCCGGGAGGCGAACCAGCCGACCAGCTCCAGCCCGGCCGCCGGTTCCACGGCGTCCACCCGCAGCCAGCGCATCCGGTCGACCGCGTCCCGCAGCGGCGGCCCGCCGAACGGGGCCGCCAGCAGGTCGCGCCACGGGGTGAGGCGGCCCCAGGCGCAGTCGGAGACGGCCGCCTCCAGCACCGCGGCGGTCTTCGCCAGCCGTGGCAGGTCGCCGACCGGGTCGGCGAAGGTGGCCGAGTCGACGATCAGCCGGTCGGTGACCGAGGCGAGCTCGTCGAAGACCTCGTCGGCGAACGGTGGCGTCCCCTCCCACCAGGTGAACACCGGCAGCTCCGGCAGCAGCAGCGGCAGCACCACCGCGGTCAGGTGCCTTGGGTGGACGTTGGTCTGCACCACCACCTCCTCCCAGATCACCTCCGGGCCGGCCTCCGGCCGCCGGTGCACCACCCGCGCCCAGGAGCGGACCCCCGGCCGGCCCTCCGGCGGCTCTGCGATCAGCACCACGCAGCGGGAGGGCGCGCGGGCGCCGAGCCCCTCCACCGCGGCGAGGGCCCGCTGGCCGGTGGCGCGGTTGCTGGTCACCACCACCAGGTTCTGGACGCTGGCGCGGACCACCACGATGCCGCCGTTCTCCTCCGCCAGCCGCTGCCGCTCCAGCTCCTGCTCGATCTCGCCGGGGGCGACCTCCTCGAAGGTCCGCCCACCGGCCGACGCCAGCCCGGCGGTCCTCATGGACGGCGCCAGCGGCGGCCGCGCTGGTCGCGGGCGATCAGCTCGTCGGCGGCCTTGGGGCCCCAGCTGCCGGCCTCGTAGTTGGGCAGCTCGGGAGGTGGCACGGCCGCCCAGCGGTCCAGGATCGGCTGCACCACCTGCCAGGCCTGCTCGACCTCGTCCCAGCGCGGGAACAGGGTCGGGTCGCCGAGCATCACGTCCAGCAGCAGCCGCTCGTAGGCGTCGGGCAGGTCGTCGGCGAACGAGGTGCCGTAGGTGAAGTCCATGTTGACCGAGCGGACCTCCATCGACGGCCCCGGCACCTTGGCCCCGAACTTCATGGTGATGCCCTCGTTCGGCTGGATGCGCAG
>DASYRU010000120.1:0-4223 GCA_036004165.1 Actinomycetota bacterium | reverse complement strand
TGTCCAGCGGTCCGGCGGGGCGGCGCTCGGCATCCGGCTCCGGCTCCGGCGGTCGCTCCCTGGCCGCCGCCACCGGCAGGCGGACGGTGAAGGTCGAGCCCCTGCGCAGGGCGCTGGCCGCCTCGATCTCGCCGCCCATGGCCCTGGCCAGCTCGCGGGCGATGTAGAGCCCGAGCCCGGTCCCGCCGGTGGTCATCGTCATCGGGTCCTCGACCCGGTGGAACTTCTCGAAGATCCGGTCCAGCTCCTCGCGGGGGATGCCGCGGCCCCGGTCGACCACCGCCGCCTTGGCCCAGCCGTCCTGCCGCCACACGCGCAGCCGCACCGGCTGCTCTCCCGGGGAGTACTTGTGGGCGTTGGAGAGGAGGTTGTCCAGCACCTGCACCAGCCGGAGCGGGTCGGCGTCGACCTCGAGTGGCCGCTCGGGCAGGTCCAGCTCCAGCCTCGAGTTCTGGCCGCGCAGCCAGTCGGTCGCCGCCCGGCGGGCCGCCTCGACCAGGTCGGTGCACTCCCGGCGCAGGCCGGGGACGGCGGTGCCGCCCCGCTCCGAGGAGATGCGCGAGGCCAGCAGCAGGTCCTCGACCAGCCGGGCCATGTGCTCGGCCCGTTCGGCGATGATCCGCAGCATGTCCTGACGCTTGTCCTCGGTCATGCTCGCGCCCCTGGCCTGCAGCAGCTCCACGTAGCCCTTGATCGGGGTGATCGGGGTGCGCAGCTCGTGGGAGACGGTGGCCACGAAGTCGGCCTTGGCGCGTTCGGCCTGCCGGATGCGGGTGACGTCGTAGACGATCACCACGTCGGTGGTCCACTCGCCGCCCTCGTACAGCAGCGAGTGGTTGCAGCGCAGCCAGCGCTCCAGCCCTTCCGAGGTGCGGATCCGCACCTCGCAGGAGGCACGCGGGTTGTCGGGGCCGGTCTCGACCAGCAGGTCCTCCAGCCGCACCAGCTTGCCGTCGTGGTCGGGACCGGCCAGCCACTCGTTGTAGGCAAGGCCGACCGCCTCCTCGGCAGGCACCCCCGTGATCCGCTCCATGGCCAGGTTCCAGACCCGCACACGGCCCTTGCCGTCCAGCAGCAGGATCCCGTCGGAGGACAGCCCGAGGATCTGCTCGAGGGTGGACTTCTCCTCCTTGATCTGGGCGACCTGGGTGGCGTTGCCGAGGGTGACGGCCAGCCCGGAGGCCAGCGGGGAGAGCAGCTGCAGATCCTGCCGGCTGAGCAGCATGCCGGCCGAGCTGGTCGCCTTGGCGGTGCCCGGCCGGTCCAGGTTGCCGAGCACGATCACGCCGAGGTGCCTGCCCTGGGCGACCAGCGGGGCGACCAGCACCTCCTGCCAGCCCGGCGCGGTCCGGCCGCCGCCGGCGACCACCGGCGCCATCGAGTCGCCGAGCAGCCGCAGGGCGGCCAGGTCGGCGTCGCCGGCGGGGCCGAAGCGGAAGCCGTCCGGGCCGTAGATGGCGCCGAACGGGCGCCTGGTCCCCTGGGCGAACAGCAGGTGCGCCTGGTCGGCCCCGAACAGGCGCGCCACCTTGGGCAGGACGTTGGGCAGCACCTCCTCAAGCACCAGCGAGGAGGCGAACGCCTGGCCGACCTCGTACAGGTGCTGGAAGCGGTCGCGCTCCTGCATCTCCCGGCCGGCCGAGCGGTAGGCCAGCCAGAGGGTCACCACCGGCAGCAGCACGGCCGGCAGCACGATCGGCTCGCGGAGGTAGCAGACCACCCCGATCAGGCCGACGGCCGAGTTGCCGAGGAAGATGAGGGTGGACATCTTGGAGGATTCCTGGACCACGTCCCAGGTCCCTCGCTCCTCGAGCAACGCCAGCAGCTGGCTGATCAGCAGCAGGTTCACCAGGGCGAACACCGCCACCCCGACCGCCATGGCGGTCAGCCCGCGGGCGCCGAGCAGGCCGGCCTCCCCGGCGATCAGGTGGTACAGGCCGATCGCCGGGGCCAGGGCGGTGGCGTACATGCCGAGGTTGAAGACCGCCTTGAACGGCGCCCGGCGCTGCACGACCTGCGCGGCCAGCAGCCCGGCGAGCGACACCGCGATCGCCTGCCCGGCTGGGAGCAGGGCGATGTTGGCGACCACCATCCCCTCGTAGAGGGTCAGCATCTCCAGGGCGCCCCGGTGGGGGAGCCGCAGGCCGCCCAGCTCGGAGGCGGCGGTGAGCACCAGCAGGGCGGCCAGCCTCGGCCAGACCGTGCGATCCCAGCGTCCCGGATCGAGCAGGACGACGGCGACCACGGCAAGGAAGCCCGCGGTCGCCACCAGTGCGATGAACCAACGGAGCCGCGGCGGCAGCCCCCCAAGGTCCCTCCCCCCCTTCGCAGTCGCTGTGCCGTGGTGACCGGCTCAGGGCCCGGCCGTGGCCCAGTGCCGTGCCGCCCAGTGCCGCGCGGCCCAGTGCCTTGCCACCCACCTGATCGCCGGCAACGCGCGGGCCTGCAGGCCGGCCGGGGCCGGGCCGGCCGCCAGCAGCGGCAGCAGGTCGCCGTTGGCGGGTTCGACCGAGGCCAGCCCGAGCGCCGCGTCCAGGTCGAGCGCCGCGGACCCGGCCCCGAGCGCGCGGGCGGTCCTGACCAGCGCCGCCTTGACCTGGTCGGGACCCCAGTCCGGGTGGGCGGCGGCGACCGCTGCGGCCGCGCCGGCGACCTGCGCGGTCGACATCGACGTGCCCGACCCGCGGAAGTAGGCGTCGCCCACCCTGGCCGCCGGGTTCGCCAGGTCGATGGTCGAGCCGGGAGCCCGCAGGCTGACCAGGTCGACGCCGGGCGCGGCCAGGTCCGGCTTCGGCCGCCCGGCGACGTCGGGCCCGCGGTTGCTCCACGGGGCCACCGGCTGGCCCGCGCCCGTCAGGTCGAGGGCGCCGACCGTCACCACGTACGGGTCGATCCCCGGCGCGTCCACGCCGCCGCCGCCGTTGCCGGCCGCCGCCACCACCGTGATCCCGTCCGCCCAGAGCCGCTCGACGGCCTCGGTCAGCGGGGCGGCGGCCGGGTCGTCGGCCGGCACGGCCAGCGAGATGTTGAGGACCCTGAGGTTGAGGTGCCCGCGGCCGGCGTCGGCGAGCTGCATCGCCAGCAGCACCCGGCCGAGGGTGGTCGAACCCGCCGCGCCGGCGACCTTCAGGTCGACCAGCCTGGCGGCGGGGGCGACCCCGGCCGGACCGCCGCCGCTGCCGTCCCCGGCGATCAGCCCGGCCATGAAGGTCCCGTGGCCGTAGGAGTCGGAGAAGGTCCGCTCCCCCGACAGGTCCGTCCTCGCCACCACCCGTCCGGCCAGGTCGCGGCTGGCCGCGATCCCGGTGTCGAGCAGCGCCACCGCCACCCCGAGGCCCAGTCCGGGCCGGAGGGGTGTGGCCGGGGAGGTCTGGTCGAGCGGCATCGCCGTCTCGCCGGCCGGGGAGGCCGGCTCCGGGGACGCGGGATCGATGCTCTGGACCCGCAGGTGGCGGTCGGCGTCGAGCACGGCGCGGACGCCGGGAGCTCGATGCAGGTGAGCCGCCTTCGCGGCCGGGACGCGGCCGAGGACGCCGTCGACGATCGGCAGCCCGGCCAGCGGCCGCCCACCGGCGGCGGCGAGGGCGGCGGCCGCCCCCCTGCCCTGGACCAGCACGTCCAACCAGACGCCGCCGGCGCCAGGCAGCTCGGCGGCCGGTGTCAGCAGCGCGGCGAGCAGCAGGCAGCCTGCGGCAAGGGCGGGTCGGCGGCCGGCGGCCGCGCGCGCCCCGGTAGGCTGGACGTGGTCAGACACTACCGAGCCCAGCTTTCTCGGTCAGCGACCGGTCGTGCGGGGTGGGCCGAAGGCGGTCGCGCATCACCAAGACCACGGGATCCCTGAGGCGATCAGGTCGAACGTCACGGTGATGCGCGACCGCCTTCGATCGAGCGCTGATGGTCCCTTTCTGCATCGGCGCTTCCCTCGGGTTGCTTGACCATCCGGCCCGACCTGGGAGCCTCTTGCTACAATCCGGCGGCCTAGGAGCCGTACGCACAGGAGGCGCCAAGCCGCTCATGCCCCTCGTCGTCCGCCGCCTGCCCCGCCTCCTGCCCCTGTCCCTCGCCGTCGCCCTGCTCGGTGCCGGCCTGCTGCTGGCCGCCGGCGACCCGGCCGCCGCGCAGGCCCAGAACAAGGCCGAGGTGAACGGCACCGCCGCCAACAAGTGGGAGCCGGCCACGGTCACCATCCGGCCGGGCGGGTCGGTCACCTTCAAGGTGCAGGG
>DASYRU010000119.1:0-1661 GCA_036004165.1 Actinomycetota bacterium | reverse complement strand
GTCGAGGACCCGGAAGCCCCCGCAGGCCGACCCGGTGACGTTGGAGAACACGCCGCCGGGGACCGGGAGGTTCTCGGCGACCGGGTCGAGCGCCGCCGGCTCGACCTGCCAGAGCTGCACCCGCGAGAAGCTCTGGCTGGGGAGGTCGGCGAGCCGGTTGCCGTGCTGGCGGATCCAGGCGGCCATGGCGGGGGTGGTCGGCCCGCCCTGGGCGGCGGCGCCATCGGTGAGCACGAAGTAGCGGACCCCAACGGCCTTGGCGGCCGGGACGCTGGAGAACTCGGTCACGGTGACGCCGGCGGCCAGCAGCCGGGCACGGTCGTCGGGCCCGCTCGCGTTGACCGCCGAGCAGTCCGGCAGCCCGGTGTCGACCACCTCGACCAGCCGGTCGAGCCCGTCGTCGGTCCCCCGGTAGCGGCCTGCCCAGTCGAGGCCCTGCGCGACCACCAGGCCGACCACCGCGAGCGCGGCCACGGCTGCCGCCCGGCCCGCCACACCGCCGGCGCTTCCCCTCCGCCAGGCGCTTCCGACCTCCCTCGCACCCGCGGGCGTTGCCACCCTCGCACCCGCGGGCGTTGCCGACCCCGCGCCCGCGGGCGTGGCCGTCCTGACGTTCCCGACGGCGAGCGCCAGGGCGGTGGCCGCCGCGGGCAGCGCGAACGGGAGCGCCTGCTCCACCGGGTACCCGAGTGCGATGGCGGCGAGGGCGCCTGCCGCCGTGGCGGCGACCCAGCCGAGGACCCTGGCGGCGGCCGGGCCGGGCTGGTCGCCACGGCGACGCCAGCTCCAGGCGGCGGCGACCACGCCGAGGCCGGCGAGCAGCCAGCTCAGCGGCGAGGCGGCCAGTGAGGCTGCCAGCGATCCCCGGCCAGGAGGCCGGCCGAGCAGCCAGCCGGCGGCGCCGTCGCCGATGCCCTGACCTGCCAGCCAGACCGGCAGGCAGAGCCAGAGGGCGGCCCCGAGGCCGAACGCGGCCACCGCCTGGCCGGCCGCGCGCCAGCGCCGCTGGAGCAGGGCGGTGGCCGCCGGCGCCAGCAGCACCGGAAGCGCGAGCGGGCTGGCGAGCAGGGCGAGGCCGGACCCGGCGCCGACCGCGGGCAGCCAGCGCCAGGCCGGGCGCGGAGGCAACGCCCACGCCACGGCGAGGGTCGCGAGCGCGAGGGCGAGGGCGAGCACGGTGCCGGTCGCCACCCGCCCGGTGCGGACCAGCAACGGGTCGAGGGCGACGAGCAGGCCGACCACGGACGCCACCTGCATTCGGCGGCGGACCGTGCCGCGATCGCGTCGGTTGCCACGGGGCGTCCTGACGGAGGTCCGTCGTGCAGCATGCGGCGGGGCCGGACCCGGCCCGGCCGCCGCACCGGTACCGGGTCCGACCCGTGTGAGAAGCAGCGAGAGCAGCACGGTGAGCGCGGCCACGGCGGCCAGCAGGAGGTGGCTGGGGATTCGGGCGGCCCGGATGAGCTCCTCCATGCCACCCTCGGTCCCGGCCAGCCGCAGCCACGCCCGGACCGCGAGCGTGTGCAGCAGGTCGAGCGGCCCGATCCTCGGGTCGGGGAGGAGCAGGGCGCCACCCGCCGGGGAGTCGGCCACCTGGGCGAGCGCCACCTCTCCGGCCAACGCGTCCGGTCCACCCTGGCCGCGCCACCCGGTCGCGAGCA
>DASYRU010000118.1:0-9334 GCA_036004165.1 Actinomycetota bacterium | reverse complement strand
AGGAGGGTTGGTTGGAGATCCGGCTGCCGACGCCCTTGGCGTACTTGTCGAATAGGCCGGGCCGGGCGCCCACCTACCGGCTGTCGTGTCCGGTGTGGTTCACCCACCGCGGCGAGGAGTGGGCCGCGCAGGTGGCCTCCGGGGCGGTGCGCTACGACATCGACTTTCTGCCGGACCAAGGCCGCTGGTACCTGTCGGCGAGCTGGACCCGACCGGCACCACCGGCAGTCACGGTGCAGCAGGCGGTCCCTGGTGGGGTCCTAGCCGTCGATCTGAACGCCGGGCATCTGGCCTGCTGGCAGATCGACCGCCACGGCAACCCGGTGGGTGTCGGCGTCGACATCCCCTTGAAGCTGGACGGACAGCCGGCCTCGACCCGCGATGGGCGGCTGCGCGCGGCCATCAGCAGCCTGCTGGAGCTCGCCCGACGGCAGGGCTGTACCGCCATCGGCATCGAAGACCTCGACTTTGCCGATGCGCGGCAGGTCGGCCGGGAGCGGCTTGGTCGCGGTCGTCGCGGCAAGCGGTTCCGTGCCACCGTGGCGGGCATTCCGACCAGGCAGTTCCGCGACCGGCTGACGCAGATGGCCGCCAACCGCGGCATCGCGGTGGTTGCCACGGATCCGGGCTGGACGTCGGTGTGGGGCCGGGCGTACTGGCGGCGGCCCCTGCAGGCCAGCTACCCGGGAAGACAGATCACCCGGCATCACGCCGCCTGCGTGGTGCTGGGGCGTCGCGCGCTCGGGCTGCGGGCGCGGCGACGGCCAGGTGTGCCCGCACCCCACCAGCGGATGGAAGCCGCCCCCATGGGGGCTGGTGCGGAGAGCTACCGGCCAGGCCGTGCCGAGGTCCGGGGGCGTGCAGGGCATGACCCGCCCGCAACCCGCCTCGGCAGCCCCCTCCAGGAGCAGGAGACCGGCATCGGCGACCGGACCCGGGGCCCACGTCCAGGTGGCATAGGACCGTTTGGTGTCACCGGTCAGCGCTGATAGACGCTGATAGACGCTGATCTACGAGGAACGGTTCCTGACGGTGCAGGCGCCTGAAGGGCGAGCCGCTGGAGGAGTACATCCTGCCGATCGGCGGCGGCTTCTTCTTCGCGCTGCCCGGCGTCCAGGCCGGGGACGGCTGGCTCGGCGAGCGGCTGCTCAGCTGAGCACGCCCTGGAAGGAGGCGACCAGGCGCTCGCGCACCTGCTCGCCGGCGTCGGCGCCGGCCAGCTCCAGCGCCTCGATCACCGCCCCGATCACCGGCTTGCAGGCCAGGCGGACCGGCACCGCCCCCGGCGCGACCCGGTGGAGCTCCTCGGCCAGGGTCGCCTCCAGCAGGCGGCTGCGGCCGCGGAACAGGCCGCCGGCCATGACCGTCTCGAACACCTCGCGGTCGAGACCGAGCCGCCTGGCCACCAGCGCGGCGGAGGACCCGAGCGCGGCCCCGGCGCGCATGACGATCTCGCGGCAGGCCGGGTCGCCGGCGGCGGCCTGCCCCAGCACCAGGGGCGCCGCGGGCGGCAGCGGGATCGCGCCGCGGCTGAGCCGCTGCAGCAGCTCGACCGGGGAGCCGCAGCCCGCCAGCGGCGGCAGCAGCTCGCTCAGCGAGGTCGCCGGCCCGCGGCCGGTCCAGGCGTCGGCGACCGCGTGGACCGCCTCCTCGGCGACGTCGGTGGCGCTACCGAAATCGCCGTACATCGGGCTCAGGCCCATGGTGCGGAAGGTCCGCCCGGCCGGGTCCCGGCCGGCGGCGACCGTGCCGGTGCCGGCGATCACCACCACCCCGAACGGCTGCGCGGTGCCCGCCCGCAGGGCGATGAACGAGTCGTTGTCCAGCTTCCTCGGGCCGCCGAGCCCAAGCGGGTCGACCAGCGCCGCCAGCATCGGCCGGTCCTGGTCCCAGTCCAGCCCGGCGAGGCCGAAGGCGCTGGCTGCCAGGTCGCCCGGCTTGACCCCGGCGGCCGACAGCGCCCCGGTGATCGCCTCCGACAGGGCGGCCCTGGCGCCGTCCAGCCCGGTGTCCTCCCAGTTGGAGCGGCCACTGGAGGCGAACGCCAGCGTCTCGCCGCGCTCGTCTGCGACCATCGCGTGGGTCTTGGAGCCGCCGCCGTCCACCCCGAGGACCAGCATCACCGGCGCCCCTGGTGGGGTCTGTCACCAGGGGTCCGGGGAACCCCGGAGGGGTGCCCCGGTCGGACGGGGCGCTTGCTGGCCCCCCGGTCGGTCGGGGGCGGGGCAGGACCACCAGGTCGCCTCTGGCGGGGGGGCGGTCGAGCGGGCCGACCGCGATGCGCTGGCCGGGGACCAGCGTCGGCCGCATGCTCTCGCCCTGGACGAGCATGGGCTCCAGCCGGGCCAGACGGCCGGCCACGGCGGCGAGGGCCAGGGCGCCCAGCGCGGCCGCGGCGGCCAGCAGGCTGCCGCGCCTCCTGGATCGACCGGTCCGGCGCATGGCGGCATGATGCCGCGCCGGTGGTATGCGGCGAAAGCAGCGGTGGTAGTACCGTCGGGCGGAGTTGCCCAACGGAAAGGGACGATGCCCATGACCGCCAAGCGCGTCGCTGCCTGGCTCCGCCCCACCCGGGTCGTTCATGCCCACTGCGACCTGCCGTGTGGCGTCTACGACCCGGCCCAGGCCCGGATCGAGGCCGAGTCGATGGCGAAGATCGTCGAGAAGTACCACGCCAGCGACGACCCGGTGTTCCGCGACCGCGCCCTGCTGCTCAAGGAGCAGCGTGGCGAGCTGGTCAAGCATCACCTGTGGGTGCTGTGGACCGACTACTTCAAGCCCCAGCACCTGGAGCAGTTCCCCAACCTGCACGACCTGTTCTGGCAGGCGACCAAGGCGGCCGGCAAGGCCAAGCAGTCGGTCGAACCGGCCGACCAGCAGAAGCTGCTCGACCTGATCGATGAGATCGACGGGGTCTTCCAGAAGTCGAAGAGCGGCTGACCACCCACGGCCAGGTGGCCGGCCCCTGAGGAGCCGGCCACTCGGTCATCTCTTGGCACCACGTGCCCGCTGGGCGTTCGTCAAGGGCTGGCCAGGCGCTTGCCCCGGTAGTTGGGGAAGATCAGGGGCTGGTGCTGCCAGCAGAACCCGCTCTTGTTGTAGATCGACAGGCGCGTGTCGCAGTCGTCGTCATCGCAGACCCGGCCGACCCGCTCGACCTTGGAGGGCGGCGGGTCGGCTCCGGGCCGGTGGCCCTTCACGTTCTCGGAGCGCATCGGGTGCTTCACCGTCCTTCCGCGTCTATCTATACGCCCGCGGACATAAAGACGGTTTCATGACGCCGGAGAGAATCCGCCCGGAGGTCGCCTCAGGCGGGCTTGGACGGCGGGTCGATGCGAAGGATCGCCTCCACCCGGAGGCGCAGCGACTCGACCACCCCGCTCGGCACCGGACCGGGGTCGGCGCAGCGCCGCACCAGCTGCTTGAAGCGCCGGTCGAAGCGGACCGCCCGCTGGCAGCTCGGGCAGTCGGCCATGTGCGTCTCCAGTTCGGCGCAGGTGGTCGGTGGCGCCTCGTGGTCCAGGTACAGCCAGACGAAGCCGAGCACGTCCTCGCAGTCGCGGTGGCCGCCTACTTCGGACGAACCCATTCCTGTCCCTCCTCGAGCAGCCCGCGGTCGGCGGCGAACTCCCACAGCCGCCGCTGGAGCTGGCGCCGGCCCCGGTGCAGCCGGGACATCACGGTCCCGATCGAGGTGCCCATGATGTCGGCGATCTCCTTGTAGGAGAAGCCCTCGACGTCGGCCAGCAGCACCGCCATGCGGAACTGCTCCGGCAGCGCGTCGAGGGCTTCGCGGACCTCCTCCTCGGGAATGCGGTCGAGCAGGACGTCCTCGGGGGTCTCCGCGCCTGACGGGTTGGCGCTGGCGATCTGCTGGTACAGCGAGAAGTCGTCGACGTCCTCGGTCGGCACCGAGAGGGGGTTCCGCTGCTGCTTGCGGTAGGAGTTGATGTAGGCGTTGGTGAGGATGCGGTACAGCCACGCCTTCAGGTTGGTGCCCGGCTCGAACTGGTGGAACGCGTTGTAGGCGCGCAGGAAGGTCTCCTGGACCAGGTCCTCGGCGTCGGCCGGGTTGCGGGTGAGCCGCAGGGCGCCGGCGTAGATGGTGTCCAGCAGCGGGATCGCCGAGTCGGCGAAGCGCTGGCGGCGCTCCTCCGGGGTCTCGTCGGCCGGGGCGCGGGTGCCGTCGGGCGCGGCCGCGCCGACCTCGTCGCCGAGGTCAGGGGTCGAGCTCGATGGCTGTACCAGGAGATCCTCCGCTCCGACGAGCCGCACGCGTGGCATCCGGCCGCCGACCGCCGGTGGCCGCCCTGGCGGCCGGCGGACACCTGACCGCCAGCGCCTCGACGGCGCCACCTGGGCAGGATAGCGCACTCCCCGACCTCCGCAGCTCGACTCCGACCGGACCTCCCCAGGCTGCAACCGCAGCTCCGGGCCGAGGCATTCCCTTTCTAGCCGGTGACGACGTCCACCTGGTGGTACCCGGAGGCGCCGCTTGGATGCGGCGGGGCCTGCTGGGCGGTCTGCACGACACCGCCGCCGTCGACCGCCCGGACCTGGAGGACGAGCCGGCCGGAGCCGGCCGGCTGCCATGGCAGCCGCCACTGCCGCCAGGCGGCCTTGGCCAGCTGGCGCCGGAGGATGGCAGGGGCCCAGGTGCGGCCGCCGTCCAGCGAGACCTCGACCCGCCGGATGCCGCGGTCGCCTGCCCAGGCGAGGCCGGCGATCTCCACCGGTCCCTCGACCGCGGCCAGCTCGGCCGGGACGTCGATGCGGCTGGCGGTCTTCACCTCGGCGACGTTGTCCCAGCCGTCGGAGCGCTGCCAGTAGCCGCGGTACTCGTAGTCGACGACCTCGATGCGCTCCAGCCACTTCACATTCTTCATGCCGTAGATGCCGGGGACGATGATGCGGGCCGGGTAGCCGTGCGCGCGGGGCAGGCTCTGGCCGTTCATGCCGTAGGCGACCACCGTGGTCGGCTCCAGCGCCTTGGCCAGCGGCAGCGAGTCCGAGTAGCCGCCGACCGCGTGGAACGCCACCCGCACCGCTCCTTCAGCCACCCCGCCGGCCTGCTCCAGCAGGTCGCGCAGCGGCACCCCCGTCCATCTGGCGGTGCTGACCAGGTCGCCGCCGACGAAGTTGGAGATGCACTGCAGGGTGACGTACTGCTCGGTGGCCGGCATGGCCAGCAGCTCCTGGTAGCCAAGGGTGAGCGGCCGGCCGACCAGCCCGCCGACCCGCAGCTTCCAGGAGCCCTCGTCGACGTCCGGGTCGATGATCGACTCGTCGACGGTGTAGTGGAGCCGGTTGGGGGTCACCTCCGGGGTGAGCCCGTTGATGGCGGCGAAGGCGGCGGCGTCGGCGCCGCCGGGGACCGCGGCCCCGCGGACGGGGGCGGCGCCGGCCGGCCGTACCAGCGGCCGCCCGCCGGGGTCGCCGAACCCGCCGGTGAGCCGGCGCAGCACCAGCCCGACGGCGAGTAGGCCGCCGGCGCCGACGGCCGCGCGCAGCAGCTCCCGGCGTGTCCGTCCCAGCCCGGTCGCCGGTGCCGGGACCGGGTCGCGCTCCAGGCGGGCGAGCGCCCCGCGCAGGGCGCTGGCGTAGACGATCCCCGCCACGGCCACGGCACCGGCGTAGACCAGCAGCGAGGGCGCGCCCGGCTGCGCCCGGTAGCCGCCGAGGGCGGCGGCTGCCAGCAGGGCTCCTGCCAGCCAGGCGGCGAGGGGTTGTCGCCGTTCTGGCCGGCGGCCGACGATCACCCCGGCGACACCGCCGGCCAGAACGGCGCCGACGGTGAAGCCGGCGGCGAACAGGCGCAGCGCCCAGTGGCCGAGCCGCTCGATGAAGAACACCGCCAGCGGGCCCGGGATCAGCCGCAGCAGGCGCTGGGCGAGGCCGAGGGGCGGGAACGGGAAGCTGGCCTGCACCAGGTAGCAGAGACCCAGCACCGCCATGGCGAGCAGCACTGCCGAGGTGCCGGCCACGAACGACTCGGAGGTGCGCAGGCGCCGTTCCATGCTTCCACCATAGCCGCGTCGCCGAGCCTCCGAGGGCTGGGCGGTCCCGACGGTCAGCGGCGGCGCTCGTGCCTGCCGCCCGCGCGGCCGCCGGCGGCGCGGCGCAGGTGTCGGCCGCCGCCGCCGGCGGCCCGCTGGGACCTGGCGGCCTCGTCGGCGGGCTGATCGGCCGCAAAGCGGCGCTCGACCGCCAGGTCCACGGCCTGCTCGAGCAGCACCACCGCCTCGCTCTCCTCCTCGGACGGTGCGCTGGCGGGCCGCCGCAGCCGCCTCGGCCCGGCCTCCTCGGCGGCCAGCGTCCGCCGCTCCAGCCAGGCGCAACCGGCCATGAGCCCGAGCAGCACCAGCGGCCAGAGGACCGTGAGGCTCAGGGCGAGCAGAAGGTTGGAAAACAGCATCTCAACGTAGCTACGTCGACCCGGGGCAATTTGTTGCATCTCATCACGATCCGGGACCGGGTCCCCGAGACCCTACCGGCTCAGCGCCCGGGTTCCAAAAGCGCAGCCCACGCCGCGAGGCCTCGGCGACGAACGACCGCAGCAGGTGGTGCTGGGCCGGGTCGGCGTCGGCGGTGCTCTCGGGGTGCCAGAGCACCCCGACGGTCCAGCCCCGCTCACGCTCGATGCCCTCGACCAGCCCGTCCGGCGACCAGGCGACCGCCTGGAAGCCGTCCCCCAGCCGGTCCAGCCCCTGGTGGTGGTGCGAAAGACCCTCGACCTGCTCGCGCCCGAGGGCGCCGGCCAGACGGCTCCCTGCAAGGACGCGGAGGGGATGCAGGAGCTGCTCGCCGTCGGCGTGGTGCCGCAGCAGCCCGGTCAGCTCCGGCAGGTGCTGCACCAGGGTCCCGCCGAAGGCGACGTTCAGCACCTGCACGCCGCGGCAGATGCCGAGGACGGGCATGCCGAGGCGGTCGGCGGCCAGGGCCAGCGCCAGCTCGACCGCGTCCCTGTCCGGGTCGGTGCCGTACTGGGCCGGGTGTGGCGGCTCGCCGTAGCGGCCGGGGTCGATGTCCCCGCCGCCGGCCAGCAGCAGGCCATGGAACGGCTCGAGCAGCTCGGCCGCGTCGGCCGGCTGGGCGGTGGGGAGCAGCACCGGGCGGGCGCCGGCCCGGCGCACGGCGGCCACGTACGGCTCGGGGAGCGCGTAGGCGCCCGTCCAGTCGCCCACCCGCCCCGGGCCGAGGTGGTAGGTGGGGATGGCAATCAGGGGGGCGCTCATCGGCGATGGAGCCTAGCAGCACCACACCGGGGACCGCGAACGGCGGCTAGTCGCCGGCGGGGACCAGCGGCAGGTGCAGCTCGAACCGTGCGCCGCCGCCACCGACGGGGTCGACCACCAGCAGCTCGCCGTCCTGGCTGCGCGCCAGTTGGCGGGCGATGTAGAGGCCGAGCCCGACGCCGCCGCCGGTCCGCTGGCCCTGGGCGCCGAGCTGGGTGAAGCGCTCGAAGATGCGCTGCCGGTCGGCCGCGGAGATGCCCGCTCCGGAGTCCTCCACCGCCAGCACCGCGGTGGCGCCGTTGCGGTCGCCCGACAGCCGCACCGGCTGGCCGACCGGGGAGTACTTGCAGGCGTTGTCGAGCAGGTTCCCGAGGACCTGGACGACCGCGTCCTGGGCGACGCGGACCGGCAGGGACCCGTTGGTCTCGATCGCGATGCGGCGGCCCCGGTGGCGGGCCCGCGCCTCCGCGCCTGCCTGGCGGACCAGCTCGGTGGCGTCCAGCTCGACCCGGGCGGCCTGGGCCGGCGCCGCCCCCGGCTCGGCCTGCTGGAAGCGGGCGGCGAGCAGGAGCTGCTCGATCATGCGCTGCAGCCGCTCGCTCTGGCGGATGCCCATCAGGACCAGCTGGTCGCGCTCGCTGGGGCCGAGCCGCCGGCGCCGGACCCGCAGGATGCCGAAGACGCCGAGGATGGTGGTGAGCGGGCTGCGCAGCTCGTGGGAGACGGTCGCGATCAGGTCGGCTTTCATCCGGTCGGCCTCCTGCAGGCGGCGGACCAGCTCCTGCTCCTGCTCGGTGAGCCGCCGCTGGCGGGCGGCGGCCTCCTCGGCCTCGGCCTGCTGCGCCCTGGCGAGCAGCTCGCCCCTGGAGGCGAAGTAGACGGCGCCGAGCGGCAGGACCAGGGCGGGCAGCAGCAGCAGGCTCCGCTCGGCCACCACCACCGCGACCGGGGCGAGACCGAGCAGCATGACCGAGCTGGCCAGCTCCAGGCGGAGGTTGTCGCCGAGGAAGCCCTGCAGCACCGGGACGCGCTGGTCGAGGCTGACCACGGCGCTCACCAGCAGGTAGTTGACCGTCATGAAGGCGAGGCCGCCGGCCACGAGGGCGGGCAGGACGGCCGGGCGCACCCCGTAGCCGCCGCCGAGTGCCGCGTAGACCGCACCGCCGGCGGCGAGCGCGAGGACGTACTGGGCGGCGTTGAACAGGATCTTGACCGGCGGCTTGCCGCGGACCACGTCGGAGGCGATCGAGGCGATCACGAAGGCGAGCGCGGCCACGGCGGTGCCGGCCAGTGGCACCAGCCCGTAGGCGAAGCTGGCGGTGACGGCCAGGTCCTTGACCCGGTTGTCATGGCCGACCGGGATGGCGAGCAGCTCGCCGACGACCACGAAGGCGGTGAAGACCGCGATCGCCGCCCAGACCTCCCGGACGCGGGCGAGGTCGACCTCCGGCAGCAGGACGGCCAGCACCAGCAGGCCAGCCGTGCAGACGGCTGCCACGTACCACCTGAGCCTGCCCGACATCCCCCGGGGCCTCCCTCCGGCCGAGGAGGGCTCGATTGCACTACTAAATGTACCCCGAGCTGGTCCGCTCGGGGTACGTAGTCATTGGTCCATTGTGTCTAGGCCCACTTCCATGTGCGGAGCGACCGCAATCCGATCCACCTCCTTCGGGGGTGTGGTGGACGGTCCAGATCGCGGCAACTTCCTCCATCGCCGCGAAGCAAGTCAAGCAGAGCAATCCCCATCCATCCGCGTACAGACCCCGACGTATAGGTGCCACCGCTCACGAGTCACTAACGGGCAGGACGTGCCGGCAGAGCCGTACCTTTGGTCTATCCAGCCCATTCCGTACGACGGTGCGGCAGCCGTAGGATCGGACGGTGCAGATCTCCTATCTCACCGTCCTCCGGACTCCCCACGCCCCACCGCTGGTGCTGGCCTCGCTGGTCGGCCGCCTCTCCTCCGCCACCGGTCCGCTCGCGCTGCTGCTGTTCGTCCAGGACGCGACCGGCTCGTTCGCGCAGGCCGGCGCCGTCTCCGCCGCCACCCTGCTCACCAACGGGCTGTTCGCCCCGGTCAGGGGCCGGCTGGTGGACCG
>DASYRU010000117.1:0-2627 GCA_036004165.1 Actinomycetota bacterium | reverse complement strand
CGGGATCTGCGGGATACTGGATCGGCGGACGGATCCGATCCGAGGGGGAACCACAGGGTGCCGGTGTCGGCCGAGGAGGCAGCCAGGCGGGTCGACGAGCTGCGGGCGCGGCTGCGGGACGCGCTGTACCGCTACCACGTGCTGAGCGACCCGGACATCTCCGACGCCGAGTACGACGAGCTCATGCGCGAGCTGGAGCGGCTGGAGGAGGACTTCCCCGACCTGCGCACCGACGACTCGCCCACCCAGACGGTGGGCGCGCCCCACGCGGCGGCGTTCGCGCCGGTGCGGCACCGGGTGGCGATGCTGTCGCTGGACAACGCCTTCACCACCGAGGAGCTGGCCGCCTGGGGCCGGCGCACCGAGCGGCTGGTCGGCGACGTCGCCGCCTACGTCTGCGAGCTCAAGATCGACGGGGTGGCGGTCTCCCTCCAGTACGAGCGCGGGCGCCTGGTGCGCGCCGCGACCAGGGGCGACGGGCTGGTCGGGGACGACATCACCCCCAACGTGCGCACCATCGCCAACGTGCCGCAGCGCCTGACCCTCGACGACCCGCCGGCGGCGTTCGAGGTACGCGGCGAGATCTACTTCCCGACCGCGGCCTTCGAGCAGCTCAACCGGCAGATGGCCGAGGAGGGCAAGCAGGTCTACGCCAACCCGCGCAACACCGCCTCCGGCGCGCTGCGACAGAAGGACCCCAAGGTGACCGCCTCCCGGCCGATGGTCCTGCTCTGCCACTCCTTCGGGCTGGCGGAGGGGATGCGCTTCGCCTCCCACTCCGAGTTCCTCGCCTACTGCGAACGCGCCGGCCTGCCGGTGGCGGACCAGACCACCCGGGTCTCGACCCTCGAGGAGGTGGAGGCGTTCGTGGCCAACTGGGCCGAGCACCGCCACGACCTGGAGTACGAGATCGACGGCGTGGTGGTCAAGGTCGACGCCACCGGCCAGCAGGAGGAGCTCGGCCACACCTCCAAGGCGCCCCGCTGGGCGATCGCCTACAAGTACCCGCCGGAGGAGCGCACCACCCTGCTCAAGGACATCATGGTCTCGATCGGCCGGACCGGCGTGGCGACCCCGTTCGCCGTGCTCGAGCCGGTGCTGGTCGCCGGGTCCACCGTCTCGCAGGCCACCCTCCACAACCAGGACGAGGTGGCCCGCAGGGACGTGCGTCCCGGCGACACGGTGTTCGTCCGCAAGGCCGGCGACGTCATCCCCGAGGTCGTCGGGCCGGTGCTCACCAAGCGCCGGAAGGGCGCCAGGCGATGGAGGTTCCCGGCCAACTGCCCGCAGTGCGGCACCCGGCTGGTCCGGCCGGAGGGCGAGTCCGCCACCCGCTGCCCCAACACCACCGGCTGCCCGGCGCAGCGCTGGGGGACCCTGCTCCACTTCGCCTCCCGCGGTGCGATGGACATCGAGCACCTGGGCGACCGGACGGTGCTGGCGCTGATCGACGCCGGCAAGCTCCACGACGCCGCCGACCTCTACCAGATCACCACCGAGGACCTGGCGGAGCTGCCCGGCTTCAAGGACAAGAGCATCGCCAACCTGCTCGGGGCGATCGAGGCCTCCAGGCAGCGCTCGCTGGCGGCGCTGCTGGTCGGCCTGTCCATCCGCCACGTCGGCGGCACCGTCGCGACCCTGCTGGCCAACCGGCTGAAGTCGCTGGAGGCGATCGCCGCCGCCGGCGAGGAGGAGCTGGCCGCGGTCGACGGCGTCGGCCCGACGATCGCCGCCAGCGTGGCCGCCTGGTTCGCCGACGAGGGCAACCGGGACCTGGTGCGGCGCCTGACCGAGGCCGGCGTGAACACCAAGGCCGACGGGCGCGAGGGCGGCGAGCTGCCCCAGGTCCTGGCCGGCAAGGCGCTGGTGCTCACCGGCGGCCTCGAGGGGTTCACCCGCGACGACGCCGTCAGGGCGATCGAGGAGCGCGGCGGCCGGGTCGCCTCGAGCGTCTCCAAGAAGACCGACCACGTCGTGGTGGGGTCCGACCCCGGCTCCAAGGCGGCCAAGGCCGCCGAGCTCGGCGTGTCCATCCTGGACGAGGCGGCCTTCCGGGAGCTGCTGGAGCGCGGCGAGGTGGGCGGCGGATGAGCGGCACGTGGAGCCCGTGGGACCCGGAGGGGTCGCGGCCGCCCGAGCCGCCCGGCAAGGACAAGGGGCCAGACCCTGAGCCGATCGTGCGCACCGTCCGGGTCGCCTTCCTGCTGGCTGGCATGGTGGTCGCGGTGATCGTCAACGCCGGCCTCAACCGCCTGGCCGGGCCGCCTGCGCTGGGGCCGCGAGCCGACCTGCCCGTCACCGGGCTCGTCGCCGTGGTGGTGGCGGTGGTGCTGCTCGGGGCCGCCTGGGCGCTGCGGCCGGCCCGGCTGCTGGTGGTCGGAAAGCGGGCGCTGGAGCACCCCGACCCTCGCCAGCGCCGGCCGCGGGAGGAGCGCGCCAGGGCGGTCGGCTTCCGCGGCCTCGCGCTCGGCTGGGCCAGCCAGGCGCTGGTGTTCGGCCTGGTCCCGGCGTTGGCCGGGCTGCTGCTGGAGCTGCTGCACGGCCGCCAGTGGGAGCTGCTGGTGTTCGCCGCCGCCAGCCTGCTCGCCGGGTTCTTCTTCCAGCTCCAGGTCACCGGCGCGGTCCGC
>DASYRU010000116.1:0-5066 GCA_036004165.1 Actinomycetota bacterium | reverse complement strand
GTGCTGGTGGTGCAGGCCGCCCGCGGCCAGCCGATCGACGTGGCGGTGATCGCCGGCGGCTCGGTGGTGCTGTTCCTGCTCACGCTGGCGCGCATGAGCGGCCTGGCCAGCGAGGTCGCCATGCAGGCGGAGCGCAAGCGGGCCATGCAGCGGGTGCTGCGGGCCACCGAGCAGGAGCGGATCCGGCTGGCCGCCGACCTGCACGACGGTCCGGTGCAGGAGCTGACCGCCCTCCGCTACGGGCTGACGAGGGCGCGCAACCGGGTCCAGCGGGGCGAGCCGGCGGAGGCAGAGGCGCTGCTGGCCGGCATCGAGGACGACCTTGCGGCCGGGGTCACCGGGCTGCGCCGGCTGATGTCGGAGCTGCGTCCGGCGGTCCTCGACGAGCAGGGCCTGGAGGCGGCGCTGCAGAACCAGGCGCAGGCGTTCGAGGCGGCCAGCGGCGTCAGCTGCACGATCGAGACCGGGCTCGAGGGCCGGCGGCTCGCCCCGGAGCTGGAGACGGTGCTGTTCCGGGTCACCCAGGAGTCGCTGAACAACGTCGGCAAGCACGCCCGCGCGTCCACCGTCACCGTGTCGCTGGCCGCCGACGACGGCGCGGTACGGCTGCGCATCCGCGACGACGGGGTCGGGTTCGACCCACTGGTGGCCCGCAGGCTTGCCGGCGAGGGCCACTTCGGTCTCGCCGGCATGCGCGAGCGGGTCGAGATGGTTGGCGGGCGGCTGGTGGTCGACTCGGCCCCGGGCAGGGGGACCACGGTCAACGTCGAGATGGCCCTCCGCGCCGTGCCGGTCTAGCGTCCGGAGCCTGCTGCGCGTTCCGGCGCCAGGCGGCCAGCACGGTTTCCCTGATCTGCTCGGCCGGGCAGTGCTTCGGCAGGAAGGCGAAGGCGCCCGCCGCCTGCGCCGCCTCGACCGACTCCCTGGACTCGTAGGCCGACAGCACCACGACCCGGACGTCGGGGAACCCCTCCACGATGCGCTGGGTCGCCTGGAACCCGTCCGACGCCGGCATGCGCAGGTCCATCAGGACCACGTCCGGCCGCAGCGAGGCGGTCAGGACCACACCCTCCGCGCCGTCCGGCGCCTCGCCGACGACCTCGAAGCCGGCGTCCTCGAGCAGGCCTCGCAGGGCGCTGCGGATCGCCGGCGCGTCGTCCACCACCAGCACGCGCGGCACCCCCGGTCGTTCCGCCTCCGGCTTGTCCCGCTCGGTCACCGGGGCATGGTACCCGCCGGTCGCGCCGGCCTGACCCACAGCGAGCCGCTCGTCGGGATCGGCAGGATCGCCGGTGGAGGCGAGCGACGGAGCGAGCGTGATCGACGTCATGGCCCGTCCTAGATCGAGGTCCTCTTCCTGGTTGTAGTCGGGTCCAGCGGCGGACGGGTTGAGCGCTACGACCCTATGCCATGGTTCGCGTGTCTGGTACGGTATGACGAACTTGGCGAATTTAAGGCAGCCTCACTTGGCGGGCTCGACCTGGACGGCGGAAGCGCCGGGAGGCTGGCTGGCGCGCTGGCTGGCCGCCTGCGCCGACTTGGCCGACCTGCACGCCGGCAACCCGCTGGTCGACGCCGTGATCGACGAGGTACGCGGGCGCCGCATCCGGGTCGGCGGCCACTGGCTGATCGACTTCGCCTCCTGCAACTACCTCGGGCTCGACCTGGACCGGGAGGTGCTGCAGGCGATCCCCGCCTACCTGGAGCGGTGGGGCACCCATCCGAGCTGGTCGCGCATGCTCGGCAGCCCGGCCCTGTACGAGCAGATCGAGGTCCGGCTCACCGAGCTGCTCGGGGCCGAGGACAGCCTGCTGCTGCCGACCCTCACCCACATCCACGCCGCGGTCATCCCGGTGCTGGCCGACCAGGGCACGATCTTCCTGGACGCCCGCGCCCACAAGACCATCTACGACGGCGCGGTGGTCGCCCGCGCGCACGGCGCGACCCTGCTGCGTTTCGCCCACGACGACCCGGCGGCGCTGGCGCGGCTGCTGCGGCGACACACCGACGGCCCGCGGGTGATCTGCATGGACGGGGTCAACAGCATGACCGGCAACCCGCCCCGGCTGGCCGAGTTCGCGGCCCTGGCGCGCGAGCACGACGCCGTCCTGTACCTGGACGACGCCCACGGCTTCGGGGTGGTCGGGGAGCGCAGCCCGGACGAGCCGTGCCCCTACGGGCAGCGGGGCAACGGGGTCGTCCGCCACCTTGGCGAGACCTACGAGCACATCGTGCTCACCGCCGGCTTCTCCAAGGCCTACTCCTCGCTGCTGGCCTTCGTGGCCTGCCCGCCGGCGCTCAAGCGCCTGCTCAAGGTGGCGGCCCCCCCGTACCTGTACTCGGGGCCGTCCCCGACGGCCTCCCTGGCCAGCGCGCTGGTCGGGCTCGGCGTCAACGCCGACCGCGGCGACCAGCTGCGCGCGGCGCTGTACGCCAGGACCAGACGGGTGCTGGACCACCTCGCGGAGCTGGGCGCTTCGACCCTCAACACCTCCGGCTTCCCGATCATCGAGGTGCCGCTGGCCGACCCCGACGAGCTCGACCGTGCCGGCCGCTTCCTGTTCGACCGCGGCATCTACGTCACCTTGGCCTTCTACCCCGGCGTGCCCCGCGAGGAGGTCGGCTTCCGCCTGCAGGTCACCGCCGCCAACAGCGACGAGGAGGTCGACGAGCTGCTCGCCGTCCTCGATGAGCTGGCCGAGGTCGTCCCCCTGCGCCCGGCGGGCTGACCCGCCCGCGGCTGTAGTAGCTTGTGGGGCCGTGACCCTTCCGGACAGCCTGGCCAGCCGGCCCGCCGCGTCCAGCGTCCCGCCGCGGGCAGGACGCTGGCGGACGCTGCTCCGCCTGGCCGTGTTCGCGGTGTTCCTGGCCGTGATCGTGGTGATCCTTGCCGGGCAGTGGCGGGAGGTGCGGCCGCTGCTCGGGCGGCTGTCGGTGCCATCGGTGCTGGCGGCGATGGCCGCGGTGCTCACCGGCATCTACGCGACCTTCCTGTCCTGGCGTGCCGCCCTCACCGACCTCGGCGCCCCGCTGCCCCTGACCGCCGGCATGCGGGTGTTCTACCTCGGCCAGCTCGGCAAGTACCTGCCCGGCTCGATCTGGCCGGCGGTGACCCAGATGCGCCTCGGCCGCGACTACGACGTGCCCCAGCGCGCGTCCGGTGCGGCCGTAGTGGTCTTCATGCTGATGGTGGTCGGCACCGGCCTGCTGGTCGGCGTCCCGGTCATCCCGCTGCTCGGCCGCGACGCGGTCGACCAGTACCACTGGCTGCTGCTGGTGCTGCCGCTGCTGCTGCTGGCGGTCTCGCCGCCGGTGCTGAACCGGGTGATCGCGACGGCGCTGCGGGTCGCCCGCCGGCCGGCCATGCCGGCTCCGCTGTCGCTGCGCGGCATCCTGCTGGTGGCCGGCTGGGCGATCGTCTCCTGGGTCTGCTACGGGGTGCAGGTGTTCGTGCTCGCCCGCCAGCTCGGGGCCGACGGCGGCTGGCTGTTGCTGTTGCAGTGCACCGGGGCGTTCGCGGCCGCCTTCGCCTCGGGGCCGCTGCTGCTGATCGTCCCGGCGGGGGCGGGCGTGCGCGAGGCCGCACTGCTGCTGCTGCTCGGCTCGACCATCACCGCGCCGCGGGCGGCGGTGATCGCGGTCGTCTCCCGGCTGCTGTTCATCGTCGGCGACCTGGCCTGGGCCGGCGCCGGCGTGGTGGCAGAGCGCCGCCGCGGCTTCCCGGACCGGGAGGCGTCAGGCCGGCGGTAGGGTCGCCCAGACGGTCGTCCAGGGGAACGGGTTGGTCACCTCGCGGACGTCGGCGACCTGGGAGACGAAGCGCACGAAGCCCCGCTTGGACCAGTGGTTCAGGTGGCCGGGGGTGTTGCCGAGGTCGCGCACGTAGCGGCCGGCCAGCAGGTTGCAGGAGCGGAAGATCGGCTCCCGCGGCACCGACACCACCAGGTGGCGGCGGCCGACCCTGGCCATCTCCCGCAGCCCGCGGACCGGATCGGTCAGGTGCTCCAGCACCTCGGCGGCGACCACCACGTCGAACTGGTCGTCCTCGAACGGCAGCTGGTGGGCGGAGGCGTGGAGGAAGCGCGGCTCCGGGTAGCGGCGCCACTCGGCCCGCAGCCCGGCGTCGGGCAGGTCGAGGGCGACCACCTCGCCCCAGCGGCGCTGCATCTTGTCGGCGACCACCCCCTCGCCGCAGCCGACCTCGAGGGCGCTCTTGGGCGCCCCAGCCGGGTCGTCGGCGACCTGCTGGAAGGCCCGCTCGAGGTTGGCCACCCAGCGCTCGGTCAGCCAGCGGATCGCCGGGTTGCGGGCGGTGTACTTCTGGGTGTGGTTGCCGATCACCACCCCGACGGTCTCCGGGGCGGGCTGCTCCGACTGTTGCTGCGGCAAGGAAGCGACCTTTCGGCTCGTCAGGTCCCGTCGGTTCGCCGCACCACCAGGTCGGCGAGCAGGGCGATGGCGATGATGTTGAAGGCGGCCAGGCCCACCAGCACGGTCGAGCTGGCCACCCGCAGATCATGGACGACCAGGTCGACCGCTGCCTTGACGATGGTGGCGCCGAGCAGGGTGAGGCCGACCGGCATGAGCACCCGCAGGGGGTTGAAGTACATCACCATCCGGAGGACCTGGAGGATATAGTTGTAGGCGTCCTTGAAGGGGTGGAACTTGGAGCGCCCCGCCCGCTTGAAGTAGTCGATCGGCACGTATTTGATCGGGTGGCCGTTGGACAGGAACGCCAGCGTGATGGTGGTCACGCAGGAGAACCCGGCCGGCAGCAGGCGCAGGTACGGCTCGGCCACCGAGCGCTTGAAGACCCGCAGGCCGGAGTTCAGGTCGGGGATCTCGGTGTTGGTCAGGTAGGCGGCCAGCTTGCGGATCGCCCACTTGGCAGGCACCCGGAACAGCTTGTAGGTGCCCGCCTCGGTCTTGCGCGCCCCCACCACCTGGTCGTAGGTCTCGTCCAGCCCGCGCACCAGCTCGGGGATGAGCTCGTTGGGGTAGGTCATGTCGGCGTCGGTCCAGACCACCACCTCGCCGCGGGCCTGCTGGGTGCCGATGCGCCTGGC
>DASYRU010000115.1:0-2611 GCA_036004165.1 Actinomycetota bacterium | reverse complement strand
GTGGGTGCCGCCGGTGACCAGCATGAGCTCGGTGACGCCGGCCTTGACGAGCGTCTCGATCGCGTAGGTGACCATCGGCCGGTCGTAGATGGGGAGCAGGTGCTTGTTGGTGATGCGGGTGAGCGGGTGCAGCCGGGTGCCGGTGCCTCCGGCGAGGACGACGCCCTTCATCGACCTTCCTCTCTGGGGGCTCAGGCCCCGTATTTGGTCAGGCGGCCGGCGGCGGCAAGCAGCTGGGGGAGCAGCTGCTTGGCCTCGAAACGGCCGAGGGAGCCCTGCCGGCAGTGGACCTCGTCGAAGCCGGGCAGGCCGTCGGCGGCGGCGCTGCCGCCCCACAGCAGCACCGGCACCGGATGCCAGGAGTGGGCGGCCATCTGGGCCGGGGTCGAGTGGTCGCCGGTGACGGCCAGCACCTCCACGCCGGCGTCGAGCATGCGTGGCAGGAGCGCGTCGACCTCCTCGATGGCGGCCACCTTGCGTTCGAAGTCGCCGTCCTCGCCGGCCGAGTCGGTCTTCTTCACGTGCAGGAAGACGAAGTCGTGGCCGGGCAGCAGCGCGGCGAGGGCGTCGACCTCCTCCGGGGCGGCACCGTCGACCTGGTGGGTCTCGAAGCCGAGCAGCCGGGAGATGCCGACGTACATCGGGTAGGCGGCGATCGCGAGCGCGCGGACCTTGTAGCGGTCGGGGAAGCTTGGCAGCTGCCGGTGGGTGTCGAAGCCGCGCAGCAGCACGAAGTTGCCCCGCCCCCGGTCGGCCAGCAGGGAGCGGGTCTGCTCGAGGAAGCTGCGCACCAGCTCGACGGTGCGCTTGGCCTCGGAGACGCGGGCCTCCGGGTCGAGCGGCGGCACGCCCTCCCGCTGCGGGTCGGTGTCGGTCAGGCCCGGGTCGAGGTCGGGGCCGCGGAGCACCAGCAGGCCGCGGTGCTCGCGCTCGGGACGCAGGAACAGCTCGGCGCCGTCGAGTCGCACCTCGCGACCGAGCAGCTCGCAGATGCCGGCCGCCTCCTCGGTTGGGAGCCGGCCCGCCCGCCGGTCGGTGATCCGGCCGTCCGGGTCGAGGGTGCAGAAGTTGACCCTGGCGGCCACGTCGCCGGGCCGCAGCTCGAAGCCGATCCCCGCGGCCGAGAGCGCGCCACGGCCGATCTCGTAGGCGAGCGGGTCGTAGCCGAACAGCCCGAGGTGGCCGGCGCCGGAGCCGGGCGTGATGCCTCTTGTGACCGGGTCGTGCAGGCCGAGCGAGCCTTCCCCGGCCAGCCGGTCGAGGTTCGGGGTGCGTGCCTCGGCCAGCTCGGAGCCCCGCTGGACGGTCCGGTAGCCACCGAGCCCGTCCATCACCAGCAGCAGCGCCTTCTTGCCCTGGGGCCGCGCCATCTCGATCACGACGGACTCTTGGGTGAGCGACACGAGCGCCTCCGAACCAGCTTGGTGCCGTTGCTGGCCAGAGTCTACGGGCGGTACCGCGCCGGCGCGAAGCGCAACGTGAAGACCCCCAGGAATCCCGTCCGGTTGACCGGCGGGCGCGAACCCGCCTGCTCCCGGCCGATGGACCCCTGGGGGTCGTCAGCGCCCCGAGGAACTCCCGCGACCTTCCCTGGTCCTGCAAGGAAGTCCCGTCCTACGACCCGAAAGCCGCTTGGACTTCACCGCGGTAGCGGCAGGTTGCGCGTACCCACCACCCACGGTGCGCCGTCCAGGTCCGTCAACCTTTCTGGCGGGAACTTCAATCCGGATTTCCCGGTCCAACCGCGTCGGCCCCTCGGGGCAAAGCGGAATCTAGAGCCGCGCCCCACGGCCGTCAAGGCGGCGTTTCCGCTGGTCAGACGCGTATGTCCAGCTAGTTAAGGGTAGAATTACTCTGATGAAATTTCTGGTGAACGGGCCGAGGACTCGGCCAGGCGCGCTCGCCAAGCTTTTTCGGCGGCAATGCTCGATGCGAACCCAATCTCCACGGCGGGCAGATAGGCAGCATCGGCGAGATCGAGCACCGTGCCCACAACCCGGTCGACCTCCTCCGGGGTGATCGCCCGCAACGGCACCTGGCCGACCAGGAACAGGTCGCCGGCCTCGTCGAGGGTGAAGCGCAGCACGTAGCTGGTCGCCTGCCGCAGCAGCAGATCGCGGTACAGGCGCTCGCGCTGCTCCTCGGGGGCGCGCATGAAGAACGACTCGACCCGCAGGGTGCGGTCGCCGACGGCCAGGTGCACGCCGATGCCGAGCTTGCGCTCGCCGGCCAGCCGGAGGAACCAGCGGCCGTCGCTCAGCTCCTCGGCCTCGACCCCGGTGTCGGCCAGGAACGCGCCCACCGCCGCCACCGCCGCCGCCCGCACCGACTCCGGCTCGGGTTGCCGCGTCATGATCACCTCTTGCCTGGTAGCAGGTACCTCGAGATGCCAGCCTGCTGGGTTGGACGTGCCCGCCGGAGACTACCCTTGGAGCCGACCCGTGAACGAGATCGAACGGAGGAACGAGCGGTGGCAGCCATCCGGGTGGCCGGCCTGCGCAAGCGCTACGGGGACCTGGAGGCGGTGGCGGGGGTCAGCTTCGAGGTGGCGGCGGGCGAGTGCTTCGCCCTGCTGGGTCCGAACGGGGCCGGCAAGACCACCACGGTGGAG
>DASYRU010000114.1:0-7825 GCA_036004165.1 Actinomycetota bacterium | reverse complement strand
CTTGCCGGACTGGATCAGCAGGGTCTCGTCGTCGCCGAGCCGGCGCAGGGTGGCGACGATCCGGTCGAACGCCGCCCAGTCGCGCGCCGCCCGCCCGGTGCCGCCGTACACCACCAGGTCGTCGGGGCGCTCGGCCACCTCGGGGTCGAGGTTGTTGCAGAGCATGCGCAGGGCGGCCTCCTGCTGCCAGCCGCGGCAGGACAGCGCGCTGCCGCGCGGGGCACGGACCAGCCGGGCACCTTCCATCCGAAGCAGCTCCTTCCCGGGTCGGCCTAGCCCAGCGGCCCGACCACCCGCTCGGCGGCGGCGACCAGCGCGCCGGAGGCCACCTGCCGCTCGACCGTGGCCAGGTCGGGCGCAAGATAGCGGTCGGCGCCCAGGACCGGCACCTCCTCGCGCAGCCGGGCGTGGGCGGCCGCCACCGGCGGCCCCGGGCGCAGCGGCGCGCGCAGGTCGATCGCCTGGGCGGCGCAGATGGCCTCGATGGCGAGGGCGCGGCGGACGTTGGCGAGCACCCGGCGCAGCTTGAGCCCGGCGGTCCAGCCCATCGAGACGTGGTCCTCCTGGTTGCCGGAGGTCGGGATCGAGTCCACCGAGGCCGGGTGGGCGAGCACCTTGCAGTCGGCGACCAGCTCGGCCGCGGTGTACTGGGTGAGCATCAGCCCGGAGTTCAGGCCCGGGTCGGTGGCCAGGAACGGCGGCAGGTCGTGGCTGAGGGCGGGGTCCAGCAGCCGGTCGACGCGGCGCTCGGAGATGTCGGCCAGCTCGGCCAGGGCGATGGCGAGGAAGTCGAGCGCGAACGCCAGCGGCTCGCCGTGGAAGTTGCCGACCGAGACCACCTCGTCGGTGTCGGCGAACACCACCGGGTTGTCGGTCACCGAGCCGAGCTCGCGCTCGACCACCTGGCGGGCGAAGGCGATCACGTCGCGGCAGGCGCCGTGGACCTGGGGCGCGCAGCGCAGCGAGTAGGCGTCCTGGATGGCGTGGTCGGAGTGGCGGTGGCTGGCCAGGATCGGCGAGCCGGCCAGCAGCGCGCGCAGGTTGGCGGCGCTGGCGACCTGACCGGGGTGGGGGCGCAGCTCGTGGACACGGGCCTGGAAGGGGCGGTCGGTGCCCAGCAGCCCCTCGATCGACATGGCGCACGCCAGGTCGGCCATGGCCGCCAGCGCCTCGGCGTCGGCCACCGCCAGGCAGGCCAGCGCGAGCATCCCCTCGGTGCCGTTGACCAGCGACAGCCCCTCCTTGAAGGAGAGCCGCAGCGGCTGGAGCCCCGCCAGGCGCAGCCCCTCGGCGGCGGGCAGCCGCCGGCCGTCGAGGAGGACCTCGCCCTCGCCGAGCAGCGGCAGGGCCAGGTGGGCGAGCTGGGCGAGGTCGCCGGAGGCGCCCACCGAGCCGTGCTCGGGGATCACCGGGGTCACCCCGGCCGCCAGCAGCGCCAGCAGCGCCTCCACCACCATCGGCCGCGCGCCGGAATGCCCCTGGGTCATGGTCCTTGCCCGCAGCAGCTGCATGGCCCTGACCACCTCGACCGCGAGCGGCTCGCCGATGCCGGTGGCGTGCGACAGGACGATCCGGCGCTGCAGCTCTTCCAGGTCGTGCGCTGGCACCGCGGTGTTGGCCAGCAGCCCGAAACCGGTCGAGACCCCGTAGACCCGCCTGCCCTGGGCGACCGCCCGTTCGACCACCTCGCGGGCGGCGGCCATGCGCTTGCGGCCCTCCTCGGCCAGCTGGACCGGCACCCGGTCGCGGGCGACCGCCACCACCTCGGCGACGCGCAGCGGTCCGCCCGTCAGGGCCACCCGATCGAGGCTCGCGCGCTCCTCGCCAAGCCGTGTCATGGGGCGCATGGTAGGGCGGTGCCGTCGCCGCGTCACGTGACCGCGCACCTCTCGGTGTGATTCGAGCCGTCGATCGCCGGGAACCTGGGAATCAGTCGGGGCACGGTTGCATCGCCTAGGTAGGCTGAAGATACGGCACCTAGCCAACCCTCGATACGAGATCGGTATGCGGAATCTGGCCTCCAAGGGATGCAAGATCCTCTGAGTTGGGCCATGCTGGTGGTGCATCCCGGCGGCGACCGGGAGGAGCAAGGAGACGACGACATGGGCACCGACGACACGGGCACAAGCACCCCCACGCTGCAGCGCGAGGTCTGTGACAAGTGCGGATCGCGCATGGAGCTCGAGAGCTCGGCCTATGGCTTCGAGCGTTGGAAGTGCCCGAAGTGCCAGCAGATCGTCGGTATCGACCGCGACCCGGAGGTCGGCCACCGCTTCCAGATCGCCCGCGGGCAGCCGTGGAACTACTCGCCGGACGCGTTCAAGAACTGACCCCGACCTAGTACGGGGTCCTACGGGGCCCTTCCTGGTTCCGGGCTCGCCGGCTCCGGAGCGGGCTCCTCCAGCTGGAGGGCGACCGGGTCGAGCCCGGCCCGCAGGAAGTCCAGCATGGCGGCCGCCCGACCGCAGGGCTTCTCCGCGATCACCTCGTGGCGGCCCACCCGGCAGCGCCAGCCCATGGCGGTCAGCGCGGCGACCTGCTCGGCGGCGCGGCGGCAGCGGTCGGCCAGCTGTTCCCCGAGCGTGCGCACGGCCGCGGCCCCCACGGCCGCGCCTTCGCCCAGCTCCCAGCCGGGCGCGAAGTACAGGTGAATCCGGCAGCGGACCAGGACGGCCTCCTTCAACGCGAGCCGTCCGATGCTCCCGCGACCGCGCGGCGCGCGGGTCCGGTCGTCCCCACCCCCCTGCTACCATCCCTGCTGCCACCCACCCTGCCGCTCGAGGACAGCGCGTGCCCGAAACCGTCGTCCACCTGGTCCGCCACGGCCAGGTGGAGAACCCTGGCCGGGTGCTCTACGGGCGCCTACCGGGGTTCTCGCTGTCGGCGCTGGGGCGGGCGCAGGCCGAGCTGCTCGGCCGCCACTTCGCCGCCGCCCCGCTTGGCGGGGTGGTCGCCAGCCCGCTGGAGCGGGCCCAGCAGACGGCCGCCCCGATCGCCGCCGCCCACGGCCTCCAGGTCCGCACCGACCTGCGCCTCACCGAGGCAAGCAGCATCTTCGAGGGTGTCGCCGGCAGCCTGGCCTGGTACATCCTGCGTCACCCGGGGATCTGGTGGCAGCTGCGCAGCCTGCGGACCCCGTCGTGGGGCGAACGGAACGTCGACCTGGTGGAACGGGTCCACGCCGCGGTGGACCAGGCCAGGCAGGAGTTCGCCGGCGGCCAGGTGGTGCTGGTGTCCCACCAGGCGCCGATCTGGGTGGCCCGGCTCGCCTTCGAGCACCGCCCCCTGACCAACTGGCCGGGTCGGCGGCGCTGCGCGCTGGCCAGCGTGACCAGCCTGACCTTCGACGGCGACCAGCTCGGAGGCGTCACCTACGCGGAGCCGGCCGCCGTCCAGGCGGCGCGCAGCAGCTCCCGGACCTCCTCGTCGGAGGTCTGGGGGAACGACCGGTAGGAGTAGCCGACGGCCCGGAACGGCCGCGGAGTGCTGGCGCAGACGACCTCGTCGGCCTCGCGCCGCAGCCGCTCGCAGGTCGAGGCCGGAGCGGTGGGGACGGCGACCACGATGCGGGCCGGCCCGGCCGCCCTGGCGGCGGCGACCGCGGCCCGCATGGTGGAGCCGGTGGCCAGGCCGTCGTCGACCAGCACGACCACCTTCCCCGCGAGGTCGGGCGCGGGCCGGTCGGCGCGGTAGCTGCGCTCGCGCCTGGCCAGCTCCAGCTCCTCGGCCTCGGCCACCCGGTCGATCACGGCGTCGTCGAGGCCGAGCCGGCTGGTGACCTCCTGGTTGCGGACGCGGACCCCGCCGCCGGCGATCGCGCCCATGGCCAGCTCCTCGTGGCCGGGAACGCCCAGCTTGCGGACGACGAACACGTCGAGCGGGGCCCGCAGCGCCCGCGCCACCCGCGCGCCGACGGGGACGCCGCCGCGGGGCAGGGCGAGCACCAGCAGGTCGGGACGGCCGGCCAGGTGGCTGAGCCGGGCGGCGAGCACGTCGCCGGCCTCGGCCCGGTCGCTGAACACCGTCCTGGTCATGGCGCCACCGGTCAGCGTGGCTCGTCGTCCTCGTCGATCGGCACCGGCATGGCCTGCTCGATGGCGTCGGCCTCTGGAACCTCGTCGGCGATCGCGGGCGGCTGCGGCCGGCCCGGGTCCGTCAGCGGTATCCGCTGCTCCAGGGCGTCGGCCTCTGGCACGGCATCCTCGGTCATCGGTTGGCGTCCTCCTTGCTCAGGAGCTTCCAGTTGGCGGCTGCCAGCACCACCCCTCCCCCTCCAGCTTGCGGCGCAGGTCGGGGGCCTGACATGACCTTCTTGGCGGCGGTCCGGCTCATCGCCCGGCCGGCCCCGTGGCAGGTGGGTCGGGCAACTCGGGGTGGCCGGGGCCGAGCGCCCAGGTCGCCCCCTTGTGGTGCACACACAGGGTACGCCGCCACCGGGGTCGGCTCCCCGGCCGGTCCGGGCCGCGGCGCGCCGAGCACCTCGACCAGCCGAGGGCGCCGCTGGCGCGGATGCCGATGTCGGCGGGGTGCGGGAGCAGCTCGGAGCCGGCCACGGGCGGCGGCATGGTGGTCAGTTCGGACCGAAGCCAAGGGGGTCGCGGTCGAACAGCCGGGACTCGATCGAGCGCAGGTTGGAGCGGGTGCAGGAGGCGCACAGGTAGGTCCAGCCGCGCACGCCGGTCTGGATCGTCCAGCCGGCGGGGAGCCCCGGGCCGCCGGTGTCGGCGATCACCGCGCAGTACTGACACACCGGCGGGCGGGCGCCCCGCTCGCGCTCCTTCTGTCTGGCCATGCCCAGATTGTCACCCGCGCGCGGTGCGCTCGGCTACTCCTCCCCGGCTAAAGGAGGTCGCGCATGACCGTGACGTCCGACCTGATCGCCTTCAGGGATCCCGTGGTCTTGGTCATGCGCGACCTCCTTTAGCAGGCCGAGCAGCTCGTCGCCGTACCGGTCCAGCTTGGACGGCCCGATCCCGTCGACCGCCAGCAGCTCGCCGCGGCTGCGTGGCCGCCGCTCGGCCAGGGCGGCCAGGGTCCGGTCGTTGAAGACGACGTAGGCGGGCACCCGGTCGGCGTCGGCGCGGGCGCGCCGCCAGGCCCGCAGCCGCTCGGCCAGCGGGCCCTGCGCCCTGGCGCTGGCGCGGCCCACCTTGGTCATGCCGGAGGCCACCGCCCGCGGGCGGACCCTGGCGCCGCCGGGCGGGACCAGCTGGTCCAGAAAGCGGGAGGGGCGCCTTGGCTGCTCCCGGCCGGACGGGCCGGCCCGCCTGGCCGCCCAGGACAGCCACAGGTGCAGCCGCGCCCGGGTCAGGCCGACGTAGAGCAGGCGGCGCTCCTCGTTGACCTCGTCGGGGGTGCTGGCCTGCCGGATCGGCAGCAGGCCCTCCTCGATGGCGGGGAGCAGGACGGCGTCGAACTCCAGGCCCTTGGCCCGGTGGTAGGTGAGCAGGTTGACCCCGCCGCCAGTCCCTTCGGCCTCCTCGGCCGTCCGCCGGCCCACCTCGTCGAGGAAGGCGGCCAGCCCCGGGCCCTCCTCCGAGCCCTGCCCGGCCGCCTCCAGCCGCTCGGCGACGCCGAGCAGGGTCACCAGGCTGGCGTGGCGCTGGCGGGCCTCCTCGCCGTCCGGCTCCTCGTCGCGGCGGAAGCCGAACCGCTCGAACCAGATCGCCTCCAGGGCGTCGACCAGCCCGCCACCGACGGCGCGGCCCGCGCGCGACCGCAGCACCCCGACGGCACGCAGCACCTCGGTCCGCCGCCAGAACAGCTCGCCGCGGACCTGGTAGCGGATGCCGGCGGCGGCCAGCGCCTCCTCCAGCGGCGGGATCTGGGCGTTGGTGCGGACCAGCACGGCGACCTCGTCCGGGTCGACGCCGAGACCGGCCAGGCGGCCGACCTCGTCGACCAGCGCCTTGGCCTCGTGCTCGGCCGACTCGAAGGCGGCGACCGCCGGCTCCGGCCCCGCCCGGCGGGTGGCGGTCAGCCGCTTGCCCCCCGGCCGGTCGGGGACGCTGGCGAGCAGCCGGTTGGCCATCGCCAGCACCTGCGGGCTGGAGCGGTAGTTCTCCTCCAGACGGACCACCAGGGCGTCCGGCCAGCGCCGGGTGAAGCCGGTCAGGTACTCGGAGGTGGCGCCGGTGAAGGTGTAGATCGTCTGGTCCTCGTCGCCGACGACCGCCAGGTCGCGGCGGTCGCCCAGCCAGGCCTCCAGCAGCGCCTGCTGCAGCGGGTTGGTGTCCTGGTACTCGTCGACCGAGAACCAGCGGTACTGGCCGCGGAACTCCTCGGCCACGTCCTCGCGGGTCTCGAACCCCTCCAGCATGCGGACCAGCATGTCCTCGAAGTCGATCCGCCCGGCCCGCTCCTTGGCCCGCTCGTAGCGCCGGAACAGCCCGGCGAACAGGTCGCCGGGGATCGGCGGGGTGCGGCCCATGGCCTCCACGGTCGCCTGGTAGCTGGAGGGGTCGAGACGGCGCGCCTTGGCCCATTCCAGCTCGTCGGCCAGGTCCTTGACGGCGGTGAACTTGTAGCCGCCGGGGAGGCTGCGCTGCAGCGGGGCCAGCAGCGGGGCCTTGGAGGCGGCCACCTCTGGCAGCCGGCTGTCGGACAGCCGCGACCAGAAGTAGCGCAGCTGGCGGAAGGCGGCGGCGTGGAAGGTCTGGGCCTGGACCCCGGGGAACCCGAGGGCGGCCAGGCGCTCGCGCATCTCGTTGGCCGCCTTGTCGGTGAAGGTGACCACCAGCACGTGGCCCGGGTGGACGGCCCCGGTGGCGATCGCGTAGGCGACCCGCCGCGAGATCACCCGGGTCTTGCCGGTCCCGGCCCCGGCCAGGATGCACAGCGGCCCCGCGGTCGTCTCGACCGCCTCCCGCTGCGCCGGGTTCAGGTCATGGGTCAGGAACTTGGGGTGCACGGCTGCCGAGTCTGCCACACCCCCCCGACGGTTCCATCCCGCCGTCCACAGCCGGGACCGACGACGGCCCGGGTCATGGCGGGCCCGCGGGGCGGATGAGCACCGACGCCGCGCTGCACGGGAACTGGCCGGGGTCGACCCGGTACACCGACGACCCGCCGCGGTCGCTCGCCCAGACGGCGCCGCCGCCGACGGCCAGCTCCCCCAGCGCGGGCAGCCCGTTCACGCCCACGGGGGCCCGCCCCGGCCCGATGCACTCCAGCGCCCCGCCGGTGGCGTCCCGCTCCGAGATCCAGACGCCGCCGACCCCGGCTGCCAGGCCGGTCGGCGGGACGACCGGGACGACCTGGCGTACCTGGCCGGTGGCGGCGTCGATCCGGGCGACGGCCCCGGCCGGCTCGAGGCCGCGGTCCAGCGACCGACCACCGACCCAGATGGTGGCGCCGTCGGTCGCGATCCGGTCGGCCCGGAGGCGGAGGCGGACGGTCCCGAGCAGCCGGTTGCCGGCCGCGTCGATCCTGGTCAGGCCGTGGCCCTGGGCGACCCAGACGACGTGGCCGGCGACCGCGATGCCCGCGGAGCCCGGGTGCGGGAGCCTGATCACCGCCACCACGCGGTTGCTGGCCGCATCGACGCGGGCCCCGGCACCGCGACGGGTGGCCACCCAGCCGGCGCCGGCGCCCACGGCCACCAGCGACGGCTGGAAGCGGCGGTCGCCGGCCACGACCTCGAACGGCAACGGACCGAGCCTGATGCCGGCCACCGCCCGGCCGGTCCTGAGGTCGAGCCGCACCACCTCGTCGGTGTCGGGATGCGCCACCCAGATCGTGCTCGCGTCGCCCGCCAGCCCGACCGGTTCCCGGCCGCCGACCGGGAACCGGGCCGCGACCCGGTTGGAGCGCGGGTCGACCCGCA
>DASYRU010000113.1:0-1536 GCA_036004165.1 Actinomycetota bacterium | reverse complement strand
TGCGCCTGCGGTCCACCGACGAGGCGACCACCAAGGCGATCGGGGCGGCCCTTGCCGGCCTGCTCGACCCCGGCGACGTGGTCGGGCTCACCGGCGACCTCGGGGCGGGCAAGACCAGGCTGGTGCAGGGCGCCGCCGCCGCCCTCGGGGTCGCCGAGCCGGTGCTGTCCCCGACCTTCATGCTGCTGCGCGAGTACGATGGCGACCCGCCCGTCCACCACGTCGACGCCTACCGGCTGTCGGGCCCGCTGGAGCTGGAGGACCTTGGGCTGGACGAGGTGTTCGCGGCCGGCGCGGTGGTGTTCGTCGAGTGGGCCGACCGGGTCGCCTCCGCCCTGCCGGAGAGCTGGCTCGAGCTGGCGCTGCGCATCGCCGACGACGACGCCCGCGAGATCCGGGTCCGGCTGCACGAGGGGACCTGGGCCGCCAGGGCCGACCGCCTGGCGGCGGCGCTGCAGGGGTTCCAGCCGGCCCGGCCGTAGCTCAGGCCCGCTGCTCCGCGCCGGCCAGCAGGCGCGCCCGCAGCCGCTGGTCGCCGGCGGCGTCGATGGCCGTCCACGCCATCGCGACCGCGCCGTCGACCACCGCCCGGTCGGCGGCCGGCATGGCGCACTTGGCGGTGAACTCCGGCGTGTGGTTGACGGCCGGCAGGGCGTCGATGCCGATGGCCGGGTGGATCGACGGCAGCGCCAGCGACACGTTGCCCATGTCGGTGGAGCCGGCCCCGAGGTCGGGCCGCTCGGCGAAGCTGCGGCCGAGCGCTTCGGCGTTGCGCCGGTACAGCGCGGACAGCTCGTGGTCGTGGCGGACCTCGGCGTAGGGCTCGTGGTCCTGGGCGATGTCGAGCTTCGCCCCGGTGGCCAGCGCGCCCGCCTCGAAGCAGCGCACCACCTTGGCCTGGACCTCCTCCAGCTGGTCGATGGTGGCCGCCCGCACCATCCAGGTGCCGGTGGTGTGGGCGGGAACGACGTTGGGCGCGTCGCCGCCCTTGGTGACGATCCCGTGGACGCGGTCGGTCAGGCGCAGGTGCTGGCGCAGCAGCCCGATCGCCGTCTGCGCGACCACCAGGGCGTCGGCGGCGTTGACACCCAGGTGTGGGTAGGAGGAGGCGTGCGCCTCCTTGCCGGTGTAGGCGATCCGCAGCTGGTTCACGGCGATCATGCGCATCTCGGGAACCTCGTGCGGCCACGGGTGGACCATCATGGCGGCGTGGGCGCCCGCGAACGCGCCCCGGCGCAGCAGCAGGATCTTGCCGCCGCCTCCCTCCTCGGCGGGCGTGCCGAGCACGGTCACCCTGAGCCCCACCTCGTCCGCCACGCCGGCGAGGGCGATGCCGGCACCGGTGGCCATGGCCGCGATCACGTTGTGACCGCAGGCGTGCCCGATGCCGGGCAGGGCGTCGTACTCGGCGCAGACGATCACGTGCAGCGGGCCGGAGCCGGCCCTGGCCGCGAACGCGGTCGGCAGCTCGCCGACGCCCCGCTCCACCTGGAGGCCGGCGGCGTCCAGGGTCTCGCAGAGCCAGGCGCACGCCTG
>DASYRU010000112.1:0-6338 GCA_036004165.1 Actinomycetota bacterium | reverse complement strand
ACGAACACGCCAAGGGGGCGGACCTCCGGACGGCGGGCGACCCAGACCAGGAAGCCGCCGACGGTGACGATCCCCACCATGATCGAGAACTCGTACATGTTGCCCCACGGCACCCGGCCGGTCGCCATCGCCCTGGTCGCGGCGGCGGCCAGGTTGGCCGCCAGACCGGCGACGGTCACGGCCAGCCCGGCGAGGCCGACCCAGCGCACCCGGTAGGAGAACTCGAGCCCGAACAGCACGGCCGCGACCACGTAGCTGAGCACGGCCAGCCAGGCCAGCGTCTCGGAAAGGTCGGCCAGCGTCGCCGGCGACATGCGCGCCTCCTGCTCTATCGGTCCCGGGCGGGGTCCAGCGTACCTCGTTCGATCTCCTCGGCCAGCCGGGCCAGCTCGCCGGCGAAGGCGGCCTTGCCCTGCAGGGCCAGCCCGGCGACCTCGACCGCGGCGCCGCCGGCGGAGGGGCTGGCCCGCACCCAGACGCGGCGGCGGGTGACGTACAGCGACAGCAGCAGCCCGAGCAGCAGCAGCGCGGCCGCCACGCCGACGATCGGCACCCCCGGGTCACGGGCGAGGGTGAGCACGCTGTACTGCTTGAGCCCGCCGAAGGACACCTGCATCCCGTTGGCCAGCCTTCCCGTCTGGCCGAGGCCGAGGACCAGTGGCCGCCCGCCGAGCGGCTCGAGCCGGTCGTGGTCGAGCGAGAACACGCTCTGCACCCTGGATGCCCGCAGGTCACCCTGGAACGGCAGCACCACCAGCACCGGCCGGACCAGCCGTGGGTCGTTGCAGAAGTCCAGCCCGCCGGGACAGTCGGGAGCGGTGCGCAGGCCGGTGAACATGGTCAGCTCCAGGCCCACCTGGGGTCGCGCCGCGGTGACCTTGACCGCCCCGGTCGACACCTCGGTGGCGGGGTCGCGCAGGGTCAGGACCTCCTCCTGCTTGAGGACCTTGCCGTCCCCGCCGACCACCCGCACCATCGGGACGTAGCCGTAGTCGGACTGGAAGACCCGCACCCCGTCGACGGTCATCGGACGGTTGGGAGCGACCCCCTGGGCCTGCTGCTGGCGGCCGTCGAGGTCGAGGGCGGCGACGCGGGAGACGAACTCGCGCGGTGTGCCGTCGTCGTAGAAGGAGTTGCTGAAGTCGTCCAGCCGGAGCTGGAAGGGGGCGAGCTGCCCGGTGCCGAAGAACCGCCCTGGGCTGAAGGTGTCGTAGCCGACCCGGGCGTTGGCCCAGGTCTCCCCCTCCACGATAGCGGCCTGGCCGCGGTAGCCGAACCCCTTGCCGTAGGCCAGCCCCACCAGCAGGACCAGCAACGAGACGTGGAACAGCAGGCTGCCCGCCTCACGAAGGTAGCCCTTCTCGCCGGCCAGCTCCCGTTCTGCCGGGGCACCCCCTTGGAGCCCAGAGACCTGGGCACCCCTTCGGGGTTCCCCGGACCCCTCCGGCCCGGACCCCTCCGGGTCGTGTCGGGCGAGGCGGTAGCGGTGGCGAGCGAGGACCCTGCCGGCGGCGGCGGTCGCCTGCTCGGGGGAGGCGGCCGTCTGGAAGCCGGCGCGGGTGCGGTAGCGGTCGAGGCGTCCCCCGCGTGGTGGGCGCGAGCGCAGCACGTGCGCGAACGCCCGCGTCCTCGGCACCAGGCAGGCCAGCAGCGCCGCCAGCAGCGCCAGGTAGATCGCCATGTACCAGGCGGAGCCGAAGACGTCGAACAGGCCCAGCCGGTCGAGCACGGGCGCCAGGCCGGGATGGTCCTGGAAGTACTGGGCGACCCGCTGGGGGCTGATGCCCTGCTGCGGGAAGAGGCTGCCGAGGATCGAGGCGGCGGCCAGCACGACCAGCAGGATCAGGGCGGTCCGCATGGAGCGGAACTCGCGCCAGGCCTGGCGCAGCGTCTCACCGGGCGCGGGCCGCCGGCCGCGCCCCTGGCGGATCCCTGAGTCTTCGAGCTGGACGGTCACGCGGCGACGACCTCGCTAGATGGGTAGGTTGATCGACCCAGACCAGACCCGCAGCTGGGTGAGCAGGGTGTCCCACAGGCCGGTCAGCAGGAGCAGGCCGATCACCACCAGCATGCCGCCGCCGACCAGCTCGAACAGGCGGAAGCGTGCCCGCAGGGCCGGGAAGCGCCCCAGCGCCCGCCGGAACCCGAGGGCGGCGACCAGGAACGGCACCCCAAGGCCGAGCGAGTAGGCGAACAGCAGGATCGCTCCTCGCCCGGCGCCACCGCCGACGGCGGCCAGGCCGAGCACCGCGCCGAGGGTCGGCCCGATGCACGGGGTCCACCCCAGCCCGAACACCATGCCGAGCGGCAACGCGCCGGCCAGCCCGCCTGGCACCTTGTCGGCCCGCAGCCGCCGCTCCCGGTACAGGAAACCGGGCTTGATGACCCCGGCGAGGAACAGACCCATGACGATCACCAGCACGCCGGCGACGCGGGTGACCAGCCCCCGGTTGAGCACCAGCCAGGAGGTGACCGCCCCGAGGGCTGCGCCGAGGGCGACGAACACCAGCGCGAAGCCGAGCACGAACAGCGCGGCGCCGGCCACCACCCGGCCGGACTGACGCCCGCCCCTGGCCTCCACGTCCTGGCCGCTCACCCCCGACATGTAGGAGAGGTAGCCGGGGACCAGCGGCAGCACGCAGGGGGAGGCGAACGACACGAAGCCGGCCGCCGCCGCGACCAGCAGGGCCAGCAGGAGGTTCCCGTCGGCCACGATCAGCTGCGACCGCTCCGCCCAGCTCATCTGGTCGCCTGCTCCACCACGTCGGCGAGGAAGCCGGCCTGGGCCGCCGGGCTGCCGCCGGGCAGGACCCCGAAGATCCGCGCCGCGACCCGGCCGTCGGCGTCGACCACCAGCGTGTAGGGCGGGTAGTCGGGGGCGAACGCGCCGAGCCGGGCGGCCAGCACCGCCGGCCGGTCGAACAGCGACGGATAGCCGACCCGGAACTCCTCGAGGTAGGACGCGGCCGCGCCGCGGTCGTCGCGGACGTTGACGCCGACCACGTGGACGCCACGACCGGCAAGGCGGCCGCTGGCCAGCTCGAGCCCCTCCTGTTCGGCCCGGCAGGGCCCGCACCAGGACGCCCAGAAGTTCAGCACCAGCGGCCCGTCGCGGAAGCCGGCCAGGTCCAGCCGCCGCCCGTCGACCGTCTCGCCGGCGAAGGCCGGCAGCGGCCGGCGATCGTCGACCGGGATGACGGCGACGTTGGGTGCGACCGCCTTGACCTGGCCGGTGCCCCCCTCCGGGGCCAGGCCGGTGCCGCCGCCGCCGGCCAGCACGACCACGACGGCGACCGCGGCCACGGCGGTCCCACCCGCCAGGACGGCGACGGTGCGGCGTGCCATGGCGACCTCGGCCTGCTCGATGACTGGACGACCAGAGCTTCGAGTGTATCGGCTGCCCGCCTGCAACACGGGCCACGGCAATGTGCGCTTGTGCGTGGCTACCTCGGGCCCGATACCGCCCGTGACCTGCGCGACCTCACGTTGGCTGACCTCCGGACCGGTGTTAGGATGCCAGGACGGGGGACGCTTCCGATCACCGGACCGCTGGAGGCTGGCAAGGTGTCGCTGGTTCGACCGAAGAACGAGGGCGAACGCTGGGTCAAGCTGGTTCTGGTGACGATGGGCATCTGGATCGCCCTGTTCGTCTCGATGGCGGTGATCCCGTCGTACTGGCTCTACTTCGCCGACGGCACGCTGAAGTGGACCGGCAAGTTCGAGGTCCCGCTCGGCTTCCGCACCCTCACCCTGCCGATGCAGGCGGTCCGCGACGTCATCGTGGTCGTCTGGTACGGCGTGGCGCTGACCGCGGCGGGCCTGGCGGTTCGCGCCTACAACCAGCGCAACCCCAAGGTGCTGCCGTCCGGCGAGGAGAAGCGTGAGGCGACCGGTGGGTACAGGTAGGCGCGAGAGGAACCATCCGTGAACCCGAACAAGCCGAGCATCCACGACGACTACACGCTGGCCACGGTCGATCCCAACTGGCTCCAGGAGCGGGTCAAGCCACGCAGGCACATCGCCCTCTCCCCTGAGCTCTGCATCCTCTGCCGCGCCTGCGAGGACGTCTGCCCGTGGGACTGCATCTACATGCTGGCCCCGGACATCGTGGGTGAGGGGCAGAGCCAGGAGGTCACCACCCTCGCGCAGACGTCGCACGCGCTGTTCGTGATCGACGACAACGAGTGCGTCCGCTGTGGCATCTGCATCGACCGCTGCCCGACCGGAGCGCTGTGGTACGCCCGGGTGGGCGAGGGGAGCACGGCGACCAAGGCGTAGTTGGGCACATCGACGAGGAGCACGACGTGGCGTTGAAGCTTCGGCCGCCCAGGCCGCCCAAGCCGGGGGAGATCTGGAAGCAGACCAGGGAGTCGCAGGTCTGGAGGTCGATCTTCCGCCCGGGGTCGATCTACCGGGCCGGCTACCGCGACACCTCCAGGGACCGGGCGCTGGCGATGATGAACAACGTGCTCTACCACCTGCACCCGGTGAAGGTGAAGCGGCACGGGCTGAAGCTGACCTACACGTTCTGCCTTGGCGGGATCTCGTTCTTCCTGTTCATCCTGCTCACCATCACCGGCATCTTCCTGATGTTCTTCTACCGGCCGAGCGCCGGTCTCGGGCAGGAGCTGGCCTACAACGACATGCAGGCGCTGTCCACCTCGGTGAACTTCGGCCAGCTGGTGCGCAACATGCACCGGTGGGGCGCGCACCTGATGGTGTTCACGGTCTTCCTGCACATGGCGCGGGTCTTCTACCACGGCGCCTACAAGCCGCCGCGGGAGTTCAACTGGGTGGTCGGCGTGATCCTGCTGCTGCTCACCCTGCTGTTGTCGTTCACCGGCTACCTGCTGCCCTGGGACCAGCTGGCCATCTGGGCGGTGGCGGTCGGCACCTCGATGATGGGCTACACACCCCTGCTCGGGGACCAGGTCCGGTTCGTGCTGCTCGGCTCGGTGGAGATCGGGCCGGCTACCCTGATCCGCTGGTATGTGCTGCACGTGCTCGCCCTGCCGTTCGTGGCGACCATCTTCCTGGCCGTCCACTTCTGGCGGATCCGCAAGGACGGCGGCATCTCGGGACCGCTCTAGGCCGGGAGACGAGGCAGCGATGGCAGACGAGATCCAGCCAGACAAGGAAACCTACGACCGCCTGATCGCGGCCGGGGAGTCCGAGCGGACCGCGAGGGCCAAGGCCAAGTCGGTCGCCGCCCGCAAGGCGCGCGGGCCGAACCGCGGCTCACTGCAGCAGGGCGACGGCCAGGCGGCGGCGCAGCCCGCCGCTGAGACCGCTCCCGCCGCGGCCGCGGCGGCGCCGGCGCCAGCCCCGGCGGCGGCGGCCACCGCGGCGCCGGCGCGGCCGGCCGCCCGGCCGGCGCAGGCGCCGGGCGGCAACGGCGGCCGGCTCACCCCGGAGGAGCGGGCCGCCCGGGTGGCGGCGGCGGTCGCCACCAAGGGCCTGCCCGGCCAGGCTGGCGCCGCCGCCAGGCAGGGCGAGACCCACCGGCTGCTGGCGATGGTGCCGCCGGAGGGCATCCAGCGGGCAGAGCCCCGCCAGGAGGACAAGGTCAACGTCTGGCCGCACCTGCTGCTGCGCGAGGCGGTGGCCGCCTTCGCGGTGTTCGCCTTCATCACCGTGTTCTCGGTGATCGTCAACGCCCCCCTGCGCGAGCTGGCCAACTCCAACCTGACGCCGAACCCGTCAAAGGCGCCCTGGTACTTCCTCGGCCTGCAGGAGCTGCTGCGCTACTTCCACCCGATGGTGGCCGGGGTGACGATCCCCGGGATCGCCCTGGTGGTGCTGGCGGCCGTGCCCTACTTCGACCGCAACCCGTCGATGCGGCCCGAGAACCGCAAGCTGGCCATCCTGATGTTCACGATGTTCCTGATGTTCTGGGCCGTGCTGGTGATGGCCGGCTCGTTCTTCAGGGGGCCGAGCTTCGAGTGGGTGTGGCCCTGGACCCAGCACTGCTCCAGCCCGGTCCATCCGGACAGCACCTGCCTCTTCTTCGAGTTCTAGAAAGGGAAGCGATGGCGATCTCCTCGGGGGTGCGGCCGGCCAGTCCCCGGCCGCAGGCCAAGAAGCCGCAGGTGAGCCGGCGGTCGTTCCTGCGCACCGCGTGGCTCGCCGGGCTGGGGGCCGCGGTGACCGGCTTCAGCGTCGGCACGGTGTACTTCCTGTGGCCCAACCTGAGCGAGGGGTTCGGCAGCAAGATCAACGCCGGCGGCAAGGCCAAGATCGACGGCGACATCAAGGCCAACGACGGCTACGCCTACGTGCCGGACGGCCGCTTCTACCTGGTCCCCTACAAGGAGGCCGACGACACCGAGGGCATCTAC
>DASYRU010000111.1:0-2014 GCA_036004165.1 Actinomycetota bacterium | reverse complement strand
CCGCGACTGCCTGGTCGAGTTCTTCCTCGGCGAGCGCAACGCCCGGGTCGTGCGTCTTGGCGGCGACGCCGGCCGCTCCGCCGGCACCGGCGACCTCGAGCCCGACCTGCGCCGCGCGCTCGAGACGCTGGCAGAGGCCGGTCTGGATCCGCGGGTCGTCGCCCACCGGCGCGTCGACGGCGCCGCCCGCGCGTCCTAGCGCGCCGCGGCCAGACCCAGCAACGCCGGCGACCTGGTCACGCTCGCGCCGAGGGCGGTGACCCGCTCGCGCAGCTCGTTGTCGGAGGTGACCACCACCACCGGACGCTCCGGGGGGGCGGCGTTGGCTCTGGCCACGATCTCGTCGTCGGCGGTCCGCCCGGCGTCGGTGAACACCACCGCCACCGGTCCGAGCGGCAGCCGGCTTGGCAGCGGCTCGGCCGTGCCGCCGTCGAAGACCACGGTCAGCTCGGCCCCGAAGCGGCGCGCGAGCCGGCGGCAGAGGTCGAGCAGCAGGGTGCGCTGGTGCTCGAGATCGCGGTCGGGGAAGCCGAGCGGGTGCTTGGTCACGTTGTAGCCGTCGACCAGCACCAGCACGGCGTCGCTGGCCATCCATGCGCGCAGCGTCTCCGGGTCGTCGGCGCCGCGTCCCGCCGGGACCGGCAGGGGGCGCCGCCGCTCCGGCCGGCGCGCCGCCCCCGACGCCGCCGCCGGGACCCGGTCGGCGCCGGCAAGGCCCGCGGCGCGGCGCAGGGCGGCCAGGTCCCGCTCCAGCGCGGCGACCGCCTCGGCGACCACCGGGTCGACCTGGTTCGAGGAGCGGCGCAGGGTCCGGTACCTGCGCTGGGCCTCGGCCAGCTGGGCCTGCAGCTCGGCCACCCGGCCGCCGAGCCGGCGTTGCTCGTCGGCGGCCGCTGCCCTGGCCGACCGGAGCGCCGCCTCGGCGTCGGCGAGCTGCCGCTGGAGGGTCGCTGCCCGGTCGGCCATGGCACGCTGCTCCCGCTCGGCTCGGCGCAGGTCCTCCCTGGCCGCCCGCAGGTCCTCCCTGGCCGCCCTGGTGGCCGCCGCCTCGGCGTCGGCCCGCGCCCTGGCATCGTCCAGCTCGCCGGCCGCGCCGGCCAGGGCCGAGCGGGCCGCCTCGGCCTCCGCCTGGGCCTGACCGGTGGCGTCGGCCTCCACGGCGGCCTGGACCGCGGCGGCGCCGCCCGGCCCGAGGGCGATCCCGACCCTTGCCACCGCCTCCGGCGTCTCGCCGCTGGCCAGCGCCTCGGCGTGGCGCCCGGCCCGCAGCAGCCTGGCCAGCGCGGCCTCCTGCTCCACGACCCGCTTGTCCACCGCATCCCGGAACCGCTGGTCCAGGTCGAGGGTTCGCTTCAGCAACCCGAGCACCCTGGGGTGGCGCAGCCGTCTGGGCGTCCACGTCTGGTACTGGCGGAGCGCCCCGGGCAGCTCGCCCGGGTCGGTCGCCCGCAGGGTCGCCAGGGCAGCGTCCAGGTAGCCGTCCAGCAGCCGAGCCGGCACCTCCGGCAACGGCCCCGGCGGCCCACTCCCCTGCGGCTCGACCGCAGCGTCCCCATTCACCGGGGCACCCCCCTGGTGCCCAGAGACCGGGGCCCGACCGACCGGGGCACCCCCCTGGTGCCCAGAGACCGGGGCACCCCTCCGGGGTTCCCCGGACCCCTCCGGCCCGGACCCCTCCGGCTCATCGGTCGGCTGGGCCGGCCGGCGCGGCCTCCCCGATCGCCGGCACGATCTCGACCGCACTGCTGGAGCCGCACCAGCCCTCCACCGCCACCGCCAGCTCGCGTTCCTCCTCGACCCGCAGCTCGCCCGCCACCGAGTAGTGCCAGAAGGCGGCGGTGCGGCGGTCGGCGACCACGTCGAAGCGGGTCAAGTTCCCGCAGGCGGCGCAGCGCAGCCGCTCGCCACGCCCGGGCAGGTGGTCGAGCACGCGGCCTCCCTGAGACGAGCTTGCGTCGGTCGCCATCCAGGGTAGCCGCGGCGGCCGGCAAACGCCGGCAGGGCTGGTCGGATA
>DASYRU010000110.1:0-6951 GCA_036004165.1 Actinomycetota bacterium | reverse complement strand
GTCGCCGGATGCTCGACACAAGGAGGACGCCATGCTGGTCGCCGACGTCTCGTTCGCCGACATCTTCTGGTCGGTGCTGTGGTTCTTCTTCCTGTTCCTCTGGATCATGGTCCTGGTGTACATCTTCGGCGACCTGTTCCGTGACCACTCGCTGTCGGGTGGGGCCAAGACGCTGTGGGTGCTGTTCTTGATCTTCCTGCCCTTCCTGGCCGTGTTCGTCTACATGATCACCCGGGGGCACGGCATGGCCGAGCGGTCGGCGGCGCACCAACGGCAGGCCCAGCAGCAGTTCGAAGGCTACGTCCGCAATGTCGCCTCCAGCGACACGTCGCCCACCGACCAGATCGCCCGCGCCAAGGAACTGCTCGACGCCGGCACGATCGACCAGGCGGAGTTCGACCGGCTGAAGGCCAAGGCGCTCTCCTGAACGGAGGAGGACCATGCCAAGCGATGATCTTGACCAACGGTGGTCCCAGCAGGAGCAGCAGCAGGCCTATGAGGCTCCACCGTCCCCGCCCGCCGATGACATGGACACCAAGCTCGACCAGTTCAGGCAGCTCGGCGAGCTGAAGACGCAGGGAGTGCGCAGCGAGGCCGAGTTCGAGGCGCAGAAGGCCAGGATCCTCGGGTCCTGAGCGCCACCGAGATCCGGCCGAGGAGATGGGCGATCCAGCGGGTCGGGGCGGGATCGCGGCCATCGCGCCCGGGGTCGCGCTGCTGCGGGTCTACCGGCGCCCCTGGTTGCGGCCCGACCTGCTGGCGGCACTGTCGCTCTGGGCGGTGCTGGTGCCCCAGGCGCTCGCCTACGGGCAGCTCGCCGGCCTGCCGCCGGTCACCGGCCTGTACACCGCGCTCGGCGCGATGCTGCTGTACGTCCTGTTCGGCACCAGCCGCTACCTGAACCTCGGTCCGGAGTCGTCGGTCGCCATCCTGGTGGCCAGCTCCCTCGCGCCGCTGGCCGGCGCGGACCCCGACCGCTACGCGGCGCTGGCGGCGCTGCTGGCGTTGCTGGTCGGGGCGCTGCTGCTGCTCGGCCGCCTGGCGCGGCTGGGGGTCATCACCCGGCTGCTGTCCGCGCCGGTCCTGACCGGGTACCTGGCAGGCTCGGCGATCGTGATCGTCGGCGGGCAGCTCACCAAGATCACCGGGATCGACCTGGAGGACAGCAGCTGGCCGACCGTCCTCGGCGGGCTGCTGCAGAACCTGGAGCAGACGAACCTGTGGGCGCTCGGCTTCGCGGTCGGCACGGCGCTGGTGGTCCTGCTGGTCGCCCGGTTCGCGCCGAGGCTGCCGGCGCCGCTGGTCGCCGTGCTGCTGGCGACCGCCGCCGTCTCGGTGTTCGGCCTCGCCGACCGGCTGGACGTGGTCGGCAGCATCGACACCGGCGTGCCCGTGCCGGCGCTGCCCGACGCGGGCGTGCGGGACGCGCTGGACCTGCTCGGGCCGGCGGCCAGCGTCGCCCTGCTGGTGTTCTCCGGCAGCGTGCTGACCGGCAGGTCGCTGGCGGCCCGCGACCGCGAGGACCTGGACGCCAACCGCGAGTTCGTCGGGCTCGGTGCCGCCAACCTGGCCGCCGGCCTGCTGCAGGGCTTCCCCGCCAACGCCAGCGACTCGCGCAGCTTCGTGGCGGCCAACGCCGGCGGCCGCTCGCAGATGACCGGGCTGATCGGCGCCGGGCTCGTGCTGGTCACGCTGCTGGCGCTGATCCCGCTGTTCCGCAACCTCCCCAACGCCGCGCTCGGCGCGGTGATCATCCTGACCGCCATCCGCCTGGTCGACCTGCGCGAGCTGCGCCGGCTGTGGCGCGTCCGCCGCTCCGACTTCGTGCTGGCGCTGATCACCTTCGCCGGCGTGCTGGTGTTCGGCGTCCTGGGCGGCATCGGCGTCGGGGTGCTCGCCTCGCTGCTGGAGGTCATGCGCCGGGCGGTCCTGCCCCACACCGCGGTGCTCGGCATGGTCGCCGGCACCGCCACCTACCGCGACGTCGAGCAGTACGCGGACGCGGAGACGCTGCCTGGGCTGGTCGTCTACCGCTTCGACGCACCGGTGTTCTTCGCCAACGCCGACGTCTTCCGTGACCAGATCCGGGAGCTGATGCGGGACGCCAAGGTCCCCGTCCGCGAGGTGATCGTCAACGCGGAAGGCATCAACGACCTCGACACCACCGGCATCCAGATGCTCGAGCGCCTGCTCGACGACCTGGAGGACCAGGACGTGCACCTGTCGTGGGCGAGGGTGCGGACGCCGCTGCGGAACCTGATGCGCAGCACCGGGCTCGAACAGCGGATCGGCGCCGGCAACTTCCACCTGCGGGTGGAGGACGCCGTGGCCGCCTTCAGCCGGCGCCGCGGGTGACGCCGGCCGCTTCGGCCGCGCCGCCGACCGCGGCGGCGACCGCCGGCACCACCCGGCGGTCGAAGATCGAGGGCACCACGTACTCCTCGGAGGGCTGGTCCGCGGCGACCACGCCGGCGATCGCGTGGGCGGCGGCCAGCTTCATCTCGTCGGTCACCGCCCTGGCCCGGCTGTCCAGCAGCCCGCGGAAGAACCCGGGGAAGACCAGCGCGTTGTTGATCTGGTTGGGGTAGTCGCTGCGCCCGGTGGCCACGATGCGGACGTTGCCGGGGACCTCCTCCGGCATGATCTCCGGCACCGGGTTGGCGAGCGCGAACAGGATCGCGTCCTGGCGCATGGTGGCGACCCACTCCGGTCGCAGCAGCCGCGGCCCGCTCACCCCGACCAGCGCGTCGGCGCCGCGCAGCGCCTCCTGGAGGCCGCCGGTGAGACGGTCGCGGTTGCTGTGCTCGGCGACCCAACGCCGCTCCTGGTCGAGCCCGGCCAGCCCAGGATGCAGGATCCCCGGCCGGTCGACCGCGACCAGGTCGCCGACACCGGCCCGCAGCAGGATGCGGGTGATCGCGATGCCGGCAGCGCCGACGCCCAGCAGCACCACCCGCAGCGACGCCAGTGGCCGGTCGACCACCAGGCAGGCGTTCAGCAGCGCGGCCAGCACCACCGTCGCGGTGCCGTGCTGGTCGTCGTGGAACACCGGGATGTCGAGCCGTTCCTGCAGGCGGCGTTCGACCTGGAAGCAGCCGGGCGCGGCGACGTCCTCCAGATTGATGCCGCCGAAGCCCGGCTCGATCGCCTCGCCGACGGCGACCAGCTCGTCCGGGTTTCGGGTGCGGACGCAGATCGGGTAGGCGTCGATGCCGGCGAACTCCTTGAACAGCATCGCCTTGCCCTCCATCACCGGGAGGGCGGCGAGCGGGCCCACGTCGCCGAGGCCGAGCACGGCCGAGCCGTCGGAGAGGATCGCCACCGCGTTGCCCTTGATGGTGAGCTCCCAGGCGCGCTCCGGGGCGTCGGCGATCGCCCTGGCGACGCGGCCGACGCCGGGGGTGTAGGCCATCGACAGCTCGTCGCGGCCGCTGACCGGGAACCTCGGCGTCACCGCGATCTTGCCGCCGTGGTGGAGCGCGAAGGTCCGGTCGGTGACCGACCGGACGGTGACCCCGTGCACCCGGCGTGCGGCCCCGACGACCTCCTCACCGTGCCGCTCGTCCCGGCAGAGCACCGAGATGTCGCGCACCACCGTCCTGCGGGTCTTCTCCACCAGGTCGACGGCGTCGATGTCGGCGCCGGCGCGGCCGATCGCCGAGGTGAGCCGCCCCAGCGTCCCCGCCACGTTCTGCAGCTCCACCCGCAGCGTGAACGTGTACCCGGCGGAGGTGCTGATCGCCATCCGTCGGCCTCCTCACCTCGGCCCCGCCCGGTCCGTCCAGTCACCGTCGATCGAGGGCCATTGTGACCCGCCGGGTCGTTGCCATGCCGGGATCGGCGATCCCGGCTAGGCTTGCGGCGTGGTCCACATCCAGCGGGTCACCGGCGGCCGGCGTGGCTGACGACCCGGGCGAGGACGCCTGGGGCACCAGCCGGCGCTCACGGCTGTTCCCCGGTCCGTTCCTGGTCCACGCCGACCTGCACAACCACACCCGGTTCTCCGACGGCAAGGGCGACCCGGCCCTGACGTTCGACTCGCTGCGGGCGGCCGGCCTGGACGCGGCCGCGATCACCGACCACGCCCGCTGGGGGTCGCTGCTGCTCAGGCACGGTCCTGGCGCCGCCGGGATCGACGGCCGCGCCTGGGCGCGCACGCGGGAGCTGGCCGACCTGGCCGACGCCCCGGGCGAGTTCGTGGCGATGCGCGGCTTCGAATGGTCGCACGCCTTCTACGGCCACATGAACGTGTGGGGCAGCGAGCGCTACACGGAGCCGTACCGTACCTTCGGTCCTGGGATGGGACCGCTGTGGCGCTGGCTGGAGCGACGCGGCGGCGACGGGCTGGTCACCTTCAACCACCCGGGCACCGGCGGCCGGCTCCGCTTCGGCCGCTTCCGCCTGCGGCCGGCCATGACGCAGCGGCTGGTGGGCATGGAGATCTTCAACAAGACCCGCGACTACCTGTTCCAGGGCACCGACGGCCGCGATGCCTCGCCGCTGGTCGAGTGCCTCGACGCTGGCTGGCGGGCGGGCCTGCTCGGCGTGACCGACGAGCACGGGGCGGACTGGGGCGTCCCGGACGGCAAGGGCCGGGCCGGCCTGTACGTCCACGAGCTGACCCGGGCGGGGGTGCTGGAGGCGCTGGCGGCCAGGCGCGTGTTCGCCAGCCGGGTGAAGGGCCTGCGGCTGGACGTGGCCGTGGACGGCGTGCGCATGGGCGGCACCCTGCCGCTGGAGCGGGCCCGCCCGGTCCGCGTCGAGGTCGACCTGGACCTCGGTCCGGCCTGGTGGGGACGGCGCCTGAACCTGCAGGTGCTGCGGCCCGGCCCGCGGCTGCCGACGCTGGCCGCCGCGGTCGAGGTGGCCCTGCCGTCGCCGGAGGAGCCGGTGGCCTCCTTCGAGGTCGAGCTCGACCCGGCCGCCGGCAACTGGCTGGTCCTGCGCGTCTCCGACCCTGCCGAGCCGGCCGACCTCCCCGCCCACGGGCGCTGGCTCGAGCTCGGCCGCGGCCTCGCCTACTCCAGCCCCTTCTGGCTCGGCTGAGGCTCCCCCGGCTCAGCCGACCATGGCGTTGGAGCGGGAGGGCTGGCGGCGGGTGGGGCGCCAGCCGATCGCGTGGAGCAGCGACCGCAGCTCCGACGCCTGGGTGCAGGTGACGCCGGTGACGCGCTCGACCACCATCGCGACCCGGACCAGCGTCCACCGGTCGCTCGGGAACCCGTGGGCGCGCGGGCCGCGGCGGAGCGCCCAGGTGACGTCGCGGAGCTGCTGCGGCGTCAGGGTTGGCGGGGCCTGGCGGGGGTTGCTCCTCCGCCGCCTTGGGGCACCGGCGTCCGGCACGGCGACAAGGGTGGGCTCGGGACGCTCCGCCATGCGGCGGCGTGCCCGGCTGCGGCGCCGCAGCTTGCCGACCGAAGGGAGCCAGCGGGCGGTGAGGGCGCCGAGCACCGCGCCGTAGACCCAGTGGCCGGCCATCGCCCCGGCCGCCGTCAGCGGCGTCAGCGGGAAGAAGTGCACCTGGGCGATCGGGAAGAAGTAGAGCAGGCCGAGCAGGCCGAGGCAGATGGTGGTGCCGTAGAGGATCCCGGAGCGGACGCCGCGCCATGGCAGCATCGCGAACGCCATGCCCATGCCGCCGCCGTTGCCGACGAACCGCCACACGTACCCCCAGGCGGCGTTCGCGTTCGGGTCGGCGAGGGCGAGCCGGCCGATCCCGGGGATCGGGTCGCCCCAGAACCCCGCCCAGACCAGGCCGAGCCGCAGCAGGTCGTAGATGCCGGTCGCGATGACGCCGGCCACCAGGCCGAGCAGCGCCCGCCGTCCCCACGCCGGATGGATGGCGCTCAGGACCAGCAGGACCGCCGCGGCCGGCAGCACCACGAACCGCAGCCCGCGCGGCAGCGGCAGCGCCTCCGCGTAGGCGAAGGCCAGCGAGGTGATCGCCGTGAATCCGAGCGCCAGGTAGATCACCCGCGGGTACACCGACGGGTTCGAGAACAGCAGCCGCATCGCCGCCAGCAGCTTGGCGTCCTCGGTGGCGGCGTGGCGGGCGGCCCTGGTCAGGCGCTGCGACGGCGGCGGCTGGCGCGGCGGCCCCTCCGGCGCCCAGCCCTGCTGGGCCGGGACCCCCATCCTCGTGACGGTCACCCTCGATCCTCCTCGACCTGGCCGCGCCGGGCCGCAGGTCGTCGCAGAGGGAGAATCCCGCGGGGCGCCGCGCGATTCCCGGCGTTCCAGGTAGCGGGGACCCAGGATGGGCGCTGGCGAGCATGCTCAGCAGGTGCGGAGGCGACTAGGCTGACGGGACCCAGTCGGAGCGGGAGGTGGGTGTGGATCGCGAGCGGGACGGCGGCGCGGCGGCCGCGCCTGCGGTCGAGGTGCGTGACCTGGTCAAGCGGTACCCCAAGGGGAAGGTGAACGCGGTCGACGGGGTGTCGTTCAGCGTCACCCCTGGCGAGGTGTTCGGCCTGCTGGGGCCGAACGGGGCCGGCAAGACGACCACTGTGGGCGTCATGACAACCCGGGTGCGGCCCACCGGCGGCGTCGCCCTGGTCGGCGGGGTCGACGTCAGCGCCGACCCGGTACGTGCCCGCCGCCTGGTCGCGGTCGTCCCCCAGCGCAACAACCTGGACCGCTCCCTGTCGATCCGGCAGAACCTCCTCTTCCACGCCGCCTACCACGGCGTGCCGGCCGCCGAGCGGGCCCGCAGGGCCGACCAGCTGCTGGAGGAGTTCGGGCTGGCCGGCAGGGCCGACGAGAAGCCCGACATGTTCTCGGGCGGCCAGGCCCAGCGGATGATGGTCGCCAGGGCGCTGAGGCACGCGCCCCAGGTGCTGTTCATGGACGAGCCGACCACCGGCCTCGACCCGGCCGCGCGGCTGTTCGTCTGGGACCGGGTCCGCGACCTGCAGGACCGGGGGGTGACGATCGTGCTCACCACCCACGCCA
>DASYRU010000109.1:0-1639 GCA_036004165.1 Actinomycetota bacterium | reverse complement strand
GACAGGCGAGCGGCGGCGGGCAGGCGCATGCCGGCCAGCAGCCCGAGGCCGGCCAGCTGCCTGCGGGCCAGCTCGACCAGCGACCTCGGCAGGGTCACCAGGTAGAGCCGCGGCACCCGCCAGGCCGGGCCCGCCTGTGGGTAGAGCGCCGCGATCCCGCTCGCCTCGGCGGCCAGCAGGGCGACCCGGTGGGCCTGGACGTGGTCGGGGTGGCCGTAGAGCCCGAAGGCGTCGTAGGCGACCAGCACGTCCGGCCGGAAGTCACGCAGGTGCCCGACCAGCCGCCCGACCGCCTCGTCCAGGTCCGCCCGCCAGAACGATCCCGGATCGGAGTCGGCCGGCATGCCGGAGTCGCGGTAGCCGAGCAGCCGCGGCGGGCCCGCGCCGAGCAGCTCGAGGGCGCTGGCCAGCTCGGCGGCCCGCACCTCTGCCAGCGGCCTCCTGCCGCCGAGCCTTGGCCCGCCGGGGTCGCCCCGGCCCGCGACCCCTGCCTGGTGGTCGGCCGCACGCTCGCCGGCGGTGCAGGTCACCACGGCGGCCCGGCCGCCCCTGGCGGCGCAGCGCGCCAGCACCCCGCCGGTCCACAGCGCCTCGTCGTCGGGATGGGCGTGGACGCAGAGCAGCCCGGGAGCGCCGTTCATGCTTCGAGGGCGGCCGCGCGGGCGGCCGGCCTGGCCGGCGGTGGCGGCGTGGCGGCGGCGACCAGGGCGGGCGCCGGGACCGGGCGGACCACCGTGAGCCGCTCCACCGGCCGCCCGGCCAGCCAGCTCAGGGTGTGGTTGCGGGCCCGGTGGACCACCTGGAAGCCGGCCCGGTGCAGCGCCGCCGACCTGGCGCCCAACGGGGCGTTGATCTCGCCGTACCAGCCCGGCAGGCCCGCCTCCAGACAGCGCGCGTCGGCGTGCCTTGCCAGGCGCAGCCCCTCCAGCCCGCCGCGCAGCTCCCGGTCGAGGTTGAGGTGCACCAGCGCCGGCATCGGGGCTGGCGGGCCGTTCCTGAGGGTGTCCAGCCCGTCGAGCAGCCGCAGCCGGTGGAACCGTGCCGCGTCGGAGCGGAGGCGGCCGGCGGCGAGCCGCGCCGCCGTCGCCAGCGCCCAGGCGGCGGCCGTCCAGGACCCGGTAGCAGCCGGAGGACGGCAGCGGCAGACCGCGGAGGGTGACCCGGTACCCGGCCTCGGTGGCCTCCTCGGCGTCGCGCTCGCCGGGCACCAGCAGCACACGACGGTGGCCGGCGGCCAGGTAGCCGCGGCCGAGCGCGTCCAGCGTGGTGCGGATGCCGCCCGACCGCGGGGCGACGAAGTTGGCCGCCTGCACGATCAGGGCCACGGCGACCTCACGCGGCCGCCCCGACGGCCCGCCGCCCGGCGAGCACCGCGCGGTAGTGGCCGAGCAGCTCGTCGCCGACCGCCTGCCAGGTCCGGTCGGCGACCGAGGCGCGGGCGCGCGCGGCCATCGCCGCCCGCTCCTCCGGCGACTCGATCAGGGCGGCGACCGCCGCGCGCAGCTCCCGAGGGTCGTCGGCGCGCCACAGGTAGCCATTGCCGCCGTGGCGGACGAGGTCGGGCAGGCCGCCTGCCGCCGGTGCCACCACCGGCACGCCGGAGGCGAGCGCCTCCTGCGCGGCCTGGCAGAAGGTCTCG
>DASYRU010000108.1:0-2481 GCA_036004165.1 Actinomycetota bacterium | reverse complement strand
CGTGTCGGGGTCCACCAACAGGAGTGGGACTCCCTCGATGCTGACGGTGTCCAAGCCTCAGCCCGAAGGAGTCCCGGCTCCATGCTCACATGGGGAGAAGCCGTGGAGGTGCATGCATTGCGGGAGCGGGGATGGTCGATTGCGGCCATCGCCCGCCATCTCGGCCGTGATCCCAAGACGATCCGCGCCTACGTCAATGGCGGGCGCGAGCCCGGGCGGCGCCGCAGGCGGGCGCCTGACCCGCTGGCGCCGTTCACGGACTATCTGGCCGCCCGCTTCGCCGACGACCCGCACATCTGGGCCAGCGCCCTGTACGACGAGGTGAGCAGGCTCGGCTACCGCCTGAGCTATGTGAGCTTCGCCCGACAGCTACGTACCCACAGGCTGCGCCCACACTGCGAGGCGTGCTCGGGCGTGCGCGGCCGGCCCACGATCCAGATCGACCACCCGCCCGGAGCCGAGTTGCAGTGGGACTGGTTCGAGCGCCGCCGGGCGCCGTGGGGCGGAACCGCGTACGTGCTGCTTGGCAGCCTGCCGCACTCGGGGCGGATCCGGGGCGTGCTGGCCGAGGCGACCGACCAGCCTCATCTGGTCGAGGCGATCGATGGCGTGCTGCGCCGGTTTGGGGGCACCGCGAGGACCTGGCGCACCGATCGGCTGGCCACGGTGATCGTGCCCGGCACCAGGGATGTGCAGCCAAGCTTCGCCCCGGTGGCCAAGCACTACGGCGTCACGGTCGAGCCCTGCCCGTCGCGGCGGGCCAACCGCAAGGGCTCGGTGGAGTCGGCGGTGCGGTTTGTGTGCGGCCGCTGGTGGCGGACCGTGACCACGGCCACGATCACCCAGGCGCAAGGGTCGCTGGACCGGTTCCTGGCCACCGTCGGCGACGCCAGGCCCCGGCCGTGGCCGGGCGGCGACACCGCCGGTCGCACGACGGTGGGTGCGCTGGCCGACGCCGAGCCGCTGCTTGCCCTGCCGGCCGCGCCCTACCCGGCCACCGTCGAGGTCGGCCGCCCGGTGGACACCGACGCCACCGTGGCCTTCCGAGGCAACCGCTACTCTGTCCCGCCCGGCCTGATCGGCTCGCAGCTGGTGCTGCGTCACCGGCTCGGCACCGCCACGCTGGAGGTGTACTCGGCAGCGGGATCGCTGCTGGCAACCCATCGTCTGGCGCCGGCCAGCGCCGGCCAGCTGGTCCGTACGCCCGAGCACCGGGCGGCGCTGCAGGGTGTGGTGCTCGGCGCCTTCTCGACCGCGCGGCCGTGCCAGCGCAAGGGCAACCATCCGCCCGGCCCGGCCGCGCTCGCCGCGGCGGCCCGGCTGCTCGGGCCAGCGGGGCGTGAGGTCACCGTCGACCTTGGCCGCTACGCCGAACTCGCCGGCGGTGTGGTGGGCGGTGCCGACGTCGCTGCTCGCCAGTTGGACGGCGAACGCGCCGAGCGGGCGGGAGGCCCCCGATGAGCGAGGCCTCGATCTACCAGCGCCTCCGCGGCCACCTGGCCGCGTTACGCCTGGCCGCCGCGGCCGAGGCGCTCCCGCAAGCGCTCGAGCGCGCCGCCGCCGATGGCACCAGCCACACCGCATTCCTGGAGCGGCTGCTGGAGGTCGAGGTGGCCGCCGCCGAAGCCAGGCGCCAGGCATCCCTGGCCCGCTTCGCCTGCCTGCCCGCACCCTGGCGGATCGTCGACTTCGACTTCGACGCCCAACCATCGGTCGACCGTAAGCTCGTCGCCGAGCTCGCCACCCTGCGCTTTGTCGCCGACAAGGGCAATGTGCTGCTGATCGGCCCGCCCGGGGTCGGCAAGACGATGCTGGCGGTCGCCCTCGGCCACGCCGCGGTGGAGGCCGGCATCCGCACCTACTACACCACCGCCGCCGAGCTCACTGCCCGCTGCCACAAGGCCGCGCTCGAGGGCCGCTGGGCCACCTGCATGCGCTTCTACGCCGGCCCCAGGCTGCTCATCATCGACGAGCTGGGCTATCTGCCCATGCCGGCCGAGGGTGCGGCGGCGCTGTTCCAGGTCGTCACCCAACGCTACGGCAAGGGGTCGATCGTGCTGACGACCAACCTCGGGGTCGGCTCCTGGGGGCGGATCTTCGACGACCCGATGGTCGCCGCGGCCATGCTGGACCGGCTGCTGCACCGATCGGTCGTCCTCAACATCGATGGGGAGTCCTACCGGATGCGCACCCACCGAGCCCGAGCCGAGAGCTTGCGTGCTGCAGCCAAGCAGGCGGAGGTGACGCCAACGACCACACGGTAGTCAGCCCGCCCATCCGGGGCCGGCGAAATGGGGAATTTCGATGATCGACAGCCGGGAAGTTCCGCGATCCTTGACACACCCGCCACTCACCTTCCTCGCTCGGCAGGCTGGCGAGCGACCGCCCCTCGACCTGACCCAAGGCAGCCGTGGCGTAGCGCCGAGCCGTCGACTCATCCAGGCCGTCCGCCTGGCAGAACACGTCCAGCACGAGCTGGGC
>DASYRU010000107.1:0-1908 GCA_036004165.1 Actinomycetota bacterium | reverse complement strand
GAGGTGCTGGCGCGCAGCCGCCGCAAGCTGGAGGGGCTGGCGCGGGCCGGGTCGAAGCTGGAGCAGGCCGACCTGCTGCGGAAGGCCGCAGTGGCCGCCATCACCATCGGCGGCGGCTTCGCCGAGGGCGCGGAGCTGGCGCGGCGCGCCCACGCGCTCTCGACGGGCGCCGACCCGCACCAGCGCATGCACGCCACCTGGCCGCTGCTGGCGGCCCTGTACCACCTGGGCCGCTGGGACGAGCTGCCGCCCCTGGTGGAGGAGCACGCCGCGGCGTTCCGGCAGAACCCGGCGGTGGAGTGCCAGTTCGTCAGGGACGGTCCGGTGATCGGCGCGACCGTGCTGGCGCACCTGGGGGAGCCGGAGCGGGCCGCCGGGCTGGCCGCGATGGTCGGCGACCCCATGGCCGAGCCGGAGACCGCCAGCGCCTGGCAGGCACGCTACGCGGTCGCCGGCGGGGACCCCGCCACCGCGCGGCGCATCTCGACCGAGAAGGCCTTCGAGGGCAGGCTCTACGGCCCGCAGCACGCGCTTTCCCTGCTCGAGGCGCTGCTGGCCCTGGAGGACTGGCCCGCGGTCGCCGAGTTCCTGCCGGCCGCTCGCCAGAACCTGGACGGCAACGCCCTGCTCGGACCCTTCTGCGACCGCGCCGAGGGGCTGCTGCACGCCAGGGCCGGCAGGCGGCCGCCGGCGCGGCGGGCGCTGCGCCGCGCGCTGGCCAGCTTCGAGGAGCTGGAGGTCCCGTTCGAGGCGGCGCGGACCAGGGAGGGGTTGGCGGCGGTCGAGCCGGCGCCGGCGGCCCGTTCCCTGCTGGAGGCCGCCATGGCGACCTACCAGCGCCTTGGCGCCGGCCCCCGCCTGCTGGCCGTCCGCTCCCGCCTGACGGCCTTACCCTGACGCCTACACGCCGTGCTCGGCCGGCAGCCGCCCCGACTTGACGGCCCGCAGCAGCGCCTGGTGGTCGGCCTCGGTCTGGTCGGCGTAGCGGCGGGCGAAGCGCGCGAACGCCCGGTCGGCGACGTCGCCCTTGCCGAGATAGCCCGACAGCAGCGTTGCGCCGGTCGACCTGGCGTGGCCCTTGGCCAGCAGCGCGCCGCAGATGCGCGCATAGTCCAGCAGCGCCGAGCCGTCGAGGCCGTCGACGGTGACCGCGCCCTTCATGTCGCGGAACTGCCGGACGTAGTAGTCCCGGTGGTCCACCGTGGTCCAGCCGAGAAGCGGGTCGCTGACGGTCTGCAGCGTCTGCTGGTACTCCACCACCCGCTGGCCCTGATGGGCGTGCACCGCCTTGTCGCCGTGCACGAAACGGGCGACGCACGACCGCCTGGCCTGCTTCAGCTGCAGGAACACCATGTCGTGAGGGCCGTTGCCCTGCAGCAGCGCGACGAACGCGCGCAGCCCGACGCTGCCGACCCCGACCACCTTGTGGGCGAGGTCGACCACCACGTAGTAGCCGAGCACCCGACGCCAGTGGGGCGGCAGGGTCTGGAGGTACGCCTCCAGCCCGTCGACCAGCCGTCCGGTCTCCTGCTCGGACACGTGCATCACCACCGGCGGCTGGTCGACGATGCGGCGGACGCCGCGGTGCTCCCGGGTCAGCTTCGGCAGCGCCCGGTCACTGGTGCGGCCGCGCGCCACGTTCGCGGCCCGTTCGATCTCCGCGCGCAGCGACCAGTCGGCCAGCTCCAGCCGCATCCGGTCGATGTCCAGGCGGTCGAACGAGCGCGCCAGCAGCGCCTTTCCCGCCAGCCCGCGGACCTGCCGGCGGTACGACATCGCGCACCACCGCGCGGCGTCCTCGCAGGTGCCCTCCGCCAGGCCGTTCTGCCTGCCGGCCACCCACACGCTGGTGACCAGCCGCCGCAGGTCCCACTCCCACGGGCCGGGATGCGCCTCGTCGAAGTCGTT
>DASYRU010000106.1:0-3618 GCA_036004165.1 Actinomycetota bacterium | reverse complement strand
GCGGACCGCGGTGGCCGCCTACCTGCTGGTCAGCGTGCCGGGACGCCGGCCCAGCACGCTGCTCGGCGACAGCACCCTGTTCGACCAGGTCGAGCTGGTCCGCGGGCTGCATCCGCCCGGTTCCTTCGGGTCGTTCCGGCTTAGCGCTCCAGGCAAGCAGTCGGCGGCGCTGCGGCGCGTGCGCGAGGAGCTGTCGCGGCGGACCGGCCTGGCCGACGATCCCGAGGACGGTGAGCTGCTGCTCAGGATCCGCCGCTCCCGCGGGCCGGTGGACGGCTGGGACCTGCTGACGCGGCTGTCGCCCCGCCCGCTGGCGACCCGGCGCTGGCGGGTCCACCACCTGCCGGGGGCGCTGAACGCCACCATCGCCGCGGCGATGGTGGACATGTCGAGGCCGCGGCGGGCCGACCGGGTGCTGAACCTCATGTGCGGCTCCGGGACCCTGCTGGTGGAGCGCCTGGGCCGCGGCCGGCCGGCGCTGGCGGTCGGCTGCGACCTCGACCCCGCCGCCCTTGCCGGGGCCCGCCGAAATCTCGCGGCCGCCGGCCTGGCGGGTGCGGTCGCGCTGGCCCGGATGGACGCCACCGCCCTCGGCGTCGCCGACGGCCAGATCGACGTGCTGCTGGCCGACCTGCCGTACGGGCACCGCATGGGCTCCCACCAGGACAACCTTGCACTGTACCCGGCGGTGCTGCGGGAAGCCGCCCGGGTCGCGGCACCAGGCGCGGCCATGCTGCTGGTGACCCACGAGCTGCGGCTGTTCCAGCGTTGCCTGCCCGCCGCGCGCCGCTGGTGGTCGGTCCAGCAGGCCCTCCAGGTCTACCAGAAGGGCCATCACCCGATGATCTACCTGCTCCGACGCTCGGATGGGAGGACCAGGCATGCCGAAGCGGTCAGCTGGCCTGCTGCTGTACCGGATCCGTGAGGGGGCGGTCGCGGTCCTGCTGGTGCATCCGGGCGGGCCGTTCTGGGCTGGGAAGGACCTTGGCGCCTGGTCGATCCCCAAGGGTGAGCACGCGGAAGGGGAGGAACCCCTTCAGGCGGCGTTGCGGGAGTTCCAGGAGGAGACCGGGCAGCGGCCTCCGCGGGAGCACCTGGTGGAGCTGGGCAGCATCCGGCAGCGCGGCGGCAAGCTGCTGACCGCCTGGGGCGTGGAGGGCGACCTGGACCCGGCCGGGCTGACCAGCAACACCTTCACCATCGAGTGGCCGCCCCGCTCCGGGCGGCTGCAGGAGTTCCCCGAGGTCGACCGCGCGGCTTGGTTCGACCCGGAGACGGCCCGCCAGAAGCTGCTGGCCGCGCAGGCCGAGCTGCTGGACCGGCTGCTGGCCGCGCTGGCCGGCGGGCCCCGCTAGCGGCCCCCACGGTCCCTCAGGACAGCCCGACCACCTGGCCGTGCTCGTCCAGGTCGATCCGGTGCACCGCCGGGTGCATCGGCAGGCCGGGCATGGTGCGCATGTCGCCGCAGATGGGGTAGACGAACCCGGCGCCGACCGACGCGCGGACCTCGCGCACCGGCAGCCGCCAGCCCGTCGGTGCGCCCTTCAGGGTCGGGTCGGAGGAGATCGACAGGTGGGTCTTGGCGATGCACACCGGCAGCCGGCCGAAGCCGTTGCGCTGGTAGCCGTCGAGCTGGCGCGAGGCGGCAAGGTCGTAGTCGACCCCGTCCGCGCCGTAGACCTGCACCGCGATCGTCTCGATCTTCTCCCGCAGGCTCGCCTCGTCCGGGTAGAGCAGGCGGAACCCGCTCGGCTCCTGCGCCGCCTCGGCCACCGCCTCGGCCAGCTCGGCCGCGCCCCTGCCGCCGTCGGCGAAATGGGTGCAGACGGCGGCGCGCGCGCCGGCCCGCTCGGCGATCCAGCGCAGCGCCTTGTGCTCGGTGTCGTGGTCGGTCGGGAACGCGTTGACCGCCACCACCGGGGTCACGCCGTGCAGGCGCACGTTCTCCAGCTGCTTGCGCAGGTTCGCGGCACCCTCGTGGACGGCGTCGGGGTTCTCCTCCAGCAGCTCCTGCGGCAGCGGCCGCCCCGCCCGCACCTGGTAGCGGCCGGAGTGGAGCTTCAGCGCCCGCACCGTGGCCACCACCACCGCGGCGTCCGGTCGCAGCCCCGACGCGCGGCACTTGATGTTGAAGAAGCGCTCGGCGCCCATGTCGGCGCCGAAGCCGGCCTCGGTGACCAGGTAGTCCCCGCCGCGGATGCCGATCAGGTCGGCGACCACCGAGGAGTTGCCGTGGGCGATGTTGCCGAACGGGCCGGTGTGGACCAGCGCGGGCGTGTTCTCGATCGTCTGCATCAGGTTCGGCTTGATCGCGTCCTTGAGGATCACCGCCATCGCCCCCGCGGTCTTGAGCTCCTCGGCGGTGATCGGCTCGCCATCGGTGGTGTTGCCGACCACGATCCGTCCGAGCCGCTCGCGCATGTCCCGCAGCGAGGTGGCCAGCGCCACGATCGCCATCACCTCCGACGCCGCGGTGATGTCGAAGCCGCTCTGGCGGATGACCCCGTCCTCGCGAACACCCATGCCGATGACGATGTTGCGCAGCGCCCGGTCGTTGACGTCCAGCACCCGCCGCCAGGTGACGCTGTGGCGGTCGACGTTGAAGAAGTCGTCGTTGTGGTGGACGTGGTTGTCGATCATCGCCGCCAGCAGGTTGTGGGCGGCGGTGACGGCGTGCAGGTCGCCGGTCAGGTGCAGGTTGAGGATCTCCATCGGGACCACCTGGCTCCAGCCGCCGCCGGAGGCCCCGCCCTTGATCCCGAAGGTGGGCCCCATCGACGCCTGCCGGATGGCGATCACGCCGCGCTTGCCGATGTGGGCGAACGCCTGCCCGAGCCCGATCGTGGTGGTGGTCTTGCCCTCCCCGAGCGGGGTGGGCGTGACGGCGGTGACCACCACGTACTTGGCCTTCGGCCGGTCCGCCAGCTCCGCGACGGCCTCCAGCTTGATCTTGGCGACCGCGTCGCCGTAGGGCTTCAGCAGGTGCCGGCCGATGCCGAGCTTGGCGGCGATCTCATGGGGTGGCGCCAGGGTGGCGCGCCGGGAGATCTCCAGGGCGCTCGGGACGGTCATTCGTGTGCCTCCTTGGACGCCGTGGCCGCGAGGCGGCCGAGCGTCTCCCGGCGCCACCGCTCGGTCCTCATCGTGGCAGCCTTGGTTGCGGGGGCAAGGCATCGGTTGCGGTGACCGCAACCCGGTGGGCGCCGACGATCTGGCCGAGGTCGTTGATGGAGGAGACGAGGTGGCGGACGCGACGGCTGCGGTTCGAGGCCGAGGGCGCTCAGCCCGTAGCAGCCGCGAGGAGCCAGTCGGCCAGGTGGGCGGCGAAGGAGGCGCGCACGAAGATCCTGGTGGCGTGGTCGCGTTCCTGCAGCAGCACCGGGACGCGGCCGAGCAGCGTCTGCGCGCAGCTGCCTCCCCGCCAGGCGCGCGGGTGCAGGTCCAGGCGGCATCCCTGGGTGAGCAGGTCGAAGCGGGCCGCGCCCGCCAGCTCCAGGACCGCCCGGTTGGCGCTGACGTCCACCACGCTGCGGTGCAGGCCGTCCAGGGCGCGTTCCAGCTCCTCGACCAACACCCGTGCCGAGCCGGGCTCGGCGACCACCAGCCACTCGTCGGGGC
>DASYRU010000105.1:0-4930 GCA_036004165.1 Actinomycetota bacterium | reverse complement strand
GTGGTGCCGGCGGGGCGGCGGGCGCTGCCGATGGTGTTCCCGGCGCCGGCGGGGGCGGCGTTCCCGGCCCGCGCCGCCACCGGCGGGCCGGTGGCCATGGTGAAGCTCGCCGAGGGCTGCGACCGCGACTGCTCGTTCTGCGCCATCCCCTCGTTCCGCGGGCCGTTCCGGTCCCGCCGGCCCACCGAGGTCCTGGCCGAGGTGGCCTGGCTGGCCGCGCAGGGCGTCTCCGAGGTGTGCCTGGTGGCGGAGAACTCCACCAGCTACGGCAAGGACCTCGGCGGCCGCGAGGCGCTGGTCCACCTGCTTCGCGACCTCGCCGCCGTCGACGGCCTGCGCCGGGTCCGCCTGAACTACCTGCAGCCGGACGAGATCACCGATGGCCTGCTCGAGGAGATGGCCGCCAACCCCGTGGTCTGCAGCTACTTCGACCTGTCGCTGCAGCACGCCAGCGCGCCGGTGCTGCGGCGCATGCGCCGCGGCGGCTCCCGTGCCGGCTTCCTCGACCTGGTCGCCCGGATCCGCGCGCTGGACCCCGACGCCGCCTTCCGCTCCAACTTCATCCTCGGCTTCCCCGGCGAGCGGGCGGCCGACGTCCGCGAGCTCGAGGAGCTGCTGGAGGCGGCCAGGCTGGACTGGGTGGCGTTCTTCACCTGGTCGGCAGAGGACGGCACCGCCGCGCTGGCCCTCGACCGCCGCGTCCGCCCTGGCGTGGCACGGGCCAGGGTGGAGCGGCTCCAGGAGCTGCAGGACCGGCTGCTCGGCGAGATCCAGGCCGGCTGGGTCGGCCGCGAGCTGGAGGTGCTGATCGAGCGGGTCGGCGCCGACGGCGTCGCCGAGGGCCGCAGCTTCCGGGAGGGCGTCGAATCCGACGGGATCGTGCGGGTCCAGGCGCCGGCCCGGTCCATCCGGGTGGGGGAGTACCTGCGGGTGGTGGTGACCGGCGCCAACGGGCCCGAGCTGCTCGCCCGGCCCGTGCCCGCCGAGGCCGCGGCCGCCCGGTAGCATCCTTGGCGGTTGCCGCCGGATCAGCGAGGAGCGAGCGTGCGCTGCGAGATCGTCGGGGTCGGCACCGAGCTGCTGCTCGGCCAGATCGTCAACACCAACGCCGCCTGGATCGGCCAGCGCCTGGCCGACGTCGGCTGGGACTGCCTGCGCCACACGGTGGTCGGCGACAACCAGGCCCGCATCGGCGGCGTGCTGCGCGAGGCGCTCGACCGGGCCGACGCGGTGATCGTGACCGGCGGGCTCGGGCCCACCCAGGACGACGTCACCCGCGAGGCGGTCGCCGCCGTGGCCGGCGTGCCGCTGGTGCGCCGCCCGGAGCTGGAAGCGTGGCTGCGGGACCGCTTCGCCGCCATGGGGATCCGGCGGATGGCGGAGATGAACCTGCGCCAGGCCGACGTGCCGGAGGGCGCCCGCTACATCGACAACCCCCGCGGCACCGCACCGGGGCTGATCGTGGAGGTCGGCGCCAAGCCCGTCTACGCCGTGCCCGGCGTGCCCCGCGAGATGGAGGGCATGCTGGAGCGGGTGGTGCTGCCCGACCTGGCCGCCAGGGCCGGCGAGGGGCGGGCGATCGTCTCCAGGGTGCTGCGCACCGTCGGGGTGGGGGAGTCGCGCCTGGCCGAGCGGCTCACCCCCCTGTGGGAGGCGGCAGGGACCGGCCAGGTCACCCTGGCCTACCTGGCCAGCCCCGGCGAGGTCAGGGTACGGCTGACCGCGGTGGGCGCCTCCAGGGAGGAGGCCCTGTCGGAAATCGCCCCGCTGGAGGCCAAGGTCCGCCATGAGCTTGGCGACATCGTCTACGGCCTCGACGAGGAGACGTTGGAGGAGGCCGCCGGCCGGCTGCTCCGCGAGCAGGGCCGCCGCCTTGCCACCGCCGAGTCGCTGACCGGGGGGCTGCTCGGCGGCCGCGTCACCGTCGTCGCCGGCGCCTCGGACTACTACCTCGGGGGGGTGGTCGCCTACGCCAGCGAGGCCAAGGCCACCCTGCTCGGCGTGGACCGCGGGCTGCTGGAGGGCGACGGCCCGGTGAGCGAGCCGGTCGCGGCCGCCATGGCCGAGGGCGCCCGCCGGGTGTTCGGGGCCGACCTCGGCCTGGCCGCCACCGGGGTGGCCGGACCGGCCGAGCAGGGCGGACGGCCGGTCGGCACCCTCTGCCTCGGCGTCGCCGACGCCGGCGGCACCGCCACCGCCACCCTGCGCGTCCCCGGCGACCGCGCCCAGGTGCGCGCCTGGTCGGCCACCGTCGCCCTGGACCTCCTCCGCCGCCGCCTGCAGGGGCTGACGTGAGCCCGGACGGTCGGGAGGGGTCCTCTCGCCGCCCGGCCGGCGGGCCCGATCCCACCGTTGCCGACCCGGACCTGCTCGCGGGGCGGCTGTTCTTCGCCGTGCCGGTGCCAGGGCCGAGCCGGGCGCCGCTGGAGGCGGCTCTGCCCGAGCTGGAGCCCCTGCTCCCCGGCGCCCGACTGACCGCCGCGGGCGGCTGGCACCTGACCCTGGCCTTCCTCGGCAAGGTCCACCCCGAGCTGGCCGGCGAGGTGGTCCGGGTCGGCGAGGCGGCCGCCGCAGCCGTCCCGGCCGCCAGGCTGCGGCTGGAGGGTGCCGGCGCCTTCCCCAGCGCGCGCCGTGCCGGGGTGCTCTGGGCCGGGGTCGCCGGCGACGTCGAGCTGCTGGTGCGGCTGGCCGCCAGCCTCGCCGCCGAGTGCAAGGCGGCCGGCCTGCGCTTCGAGGAGCGGGAGCTGGTGCCCCACCTCACCCTGGCCCGCTTCGCCCAGCCCGCTCCCGTGCCGGAGGCGGCCGTCGGCCTGATCGCCGCCGCTGCCGCCGCCGGCGCGCCCTGGCAGGCGCGCGAGCTGGCCTGCTACCGCAGCACGCTCAGCCCAAGGGGCGCCCGCTACCGCGTGATCCGGGAGTTCCCGCTGTCCGGGTAGGCACGTCCTGCGCGTGGACGGGACTGTCCCCAGATCCGGTTATGATCGTTGTGTCGAACACCTGTTCGTAGTACGGTGCTCGCCGACCCGGGCCGGCCCGGCTCAACGCGACTGGGAAAGGGACTTGTTATGGCCGCGACCTATACTGCTGCCCGCAACGACGGCATGCGGGGAGGGACTGTGGAACGCGAGAAGGCACTGGAAGTCGCCTTGCTCCAGATCGAGAAGCAGTTCGGCAAGGGCTCGGTCATGCGCATGGGCGTGGACGGCCCGGCCGCCCCGGTCGAGGTCATCTCGACCGGCAGCCTCGCCCTGGACCTCGCCCTCGGCATCGGCGGGGTGCCGCGCGGCCGCGTGGTCGAGATCTACGGCCCAGAGGCGTCGGGCAAGACCACCCTGGCGCTGCACGTCATCGCCGAGGCGCAACGCGGCGGCGGCATCGCCGCCTTCGTCGACTCCGAGCACGCCCTGGACGTGGCCTACGCCCGCAACCTCGGGGTCAACACCGACGAGCTGCTGATCTCCCAGCCGGACACCGGCGAGCAGGCCCTCGAGATCGCCGACATGCTGATCCGCTCCGGCGCCATCGACGTCATCGCGATCGACTCGGTGGCCGCCCTGGTCCCCCGTGCCGAGATCGAGGGCGAGATGGGCGACTCCCACGTCGGCCTCCAGGCCCGCCTCATGAGCCAGGCCCTCCGCAAGCTCTCCGGCACCATCTCGAAATCGAAGACCACCGCCATTTTCATCAACCAGTTGCGGGAAAAGATCGGTGTCCTATTTGGATGCCTCGCTTATTCCACCAGGGTCACCCTCGCCGACGGCACCCAGGAGAAGATCGGCAAGATCGTCAACCAGCGGCTCCCGGTCGAGGTGCTCTCCTACGATCCCGAGGCCGACGCGGTGGTGCCAAGGAAGGTCGTCGGCTGGTTTGACAACGGCCGCACCGACCAGTTCCTGCAGTTCACGGTCGCCCGCCCGGCGGGCAACGGCCACGCCTCGTTCGCCTGCACCCCCAACCACCAGATCCGCACCCCGGGCGGCTGGCGGGAGGCCGGCGAGCTGGCCCCCGGCGACCGTGTGATGCAGGCGCTGCCGCACCGCCTGTCCGGCTTCCAGTGGGAGGTCCTGCTCGGCGGGCTGATGGGCGACAGCGCCCTGAGTCCCTCCCGGAGCGGCCACGCGGCCAGGCTGCGCTTCGGCCACGGCGCCCGCCAGGTGGCCTACGGCGACTGGAAGGCATCCCTGTTCGGCAACCTCCAGGTGAGCCGCAGCACCAACGCCGGCGGCGCGGTCTTCCATGACGTGCAGCCGCTCCCGGAGCTGGCCGAGCTGCGCCAGGCCGTCTACATCGGCGGCAGGAAGGTCTTCGGCCACGACTACCTCAAGCGCCTGACGCCGCTCTCCCTCGCCATCTGGTACATGGACGACGGCACTTTCAGCCTGCGCGCCAAGGGCGTCCAGGAGCGGACCAGGGGCGGCAGCGGCCGCTCCGATATCTGCATCGAGGCGATGGAGCCGACCACCCGCGCGCGGCTGGTCGACCACCTGGCCGACACCTGGGGGATCCGGCCCAGGCTGATCCGCCGTGCCGGCCTGGCCGTGCTGGTCTTCCCCAAGGACGAGACGGCCAAGCTGCACGCCCTCGTCGCGCCGTTCGTCCACCCGTCCATGCAGTACAAGCTGCTGCCCCGCTACCGCGGCCAGTTCGCGGTCGAGCCGGTGTTCACGCCCGCCCGCCAGGAACTGTTGCCCCTGCCCATCCTCTCGATCGCCCCCAAGCCGCCCACACGCTCCATGCATCGCTTCGACATCGAGGTCGAGGGCAGCCACAACTATCTGGCCGACGGCGTGGTCGTGCACAACTCGCCCGAGACGACCTCGGGTGGCCGCGCGCTCAAGTTCTACGCCTCGGTGCGGCTCGACGTCCGCCGGATCGAGTCGCTGAAGGACGGCCCCGAGGTGGTTGGGAACAGGACGAGAGCGAAGGTTGT
>DASYRU010000104.1:0-3590 GCA_036004165.1 Actinomycetota bacterium | reverse complement strand
CGGTGCCCGAGGTGCGGCACGCCACCACGGTGGCGGCGGTCCGCTACGCCGACGGGGTGGTGATGGGGGGCGACCGGCGCTCCACCGAGGGCATGTCCATCGCCCAGCGCGACATCGAGAAGGTCTTCCCGGCCGACACCTACTCGGCGGTGGCGATCGCCGGCGCCGCGGGGCCCGCCGAGGAGATGGTCCGCCTGTTCCAGACCGAGCTGGAGCACTACGAGAAGATCGAGGGCTTCCCGCTGTCGCTGGAGGGCAAGGCCAACAAGCTCGGCCAGATGGTCAGGGGCAACCTCGGCCTGGCGATGCAGGGTCTGGTGGTGGTGCCGCTGTTCGCCGGCTTCGACACGCGCCGGCGGACCGGCCGAATCTTCCGCTACGACGTCACCGGCGGGCGCTGGGAGGACGCCGACTACCACGCCACCGGGTCGGGCGGCAAGGACGCCCGCGCCACCCTGAAGAAGCGCTGGCGCACCGACATGCCGCACGAGCCGGTGGTCGACGCGCTGGTGGAGGCCCTCTACGACGCGGCCGAGGAGGACGCCGGCACCGGCGGGCCCGACCTGGTCCGCGGCATCTTCCCGCTGCTGGCCACGGTCACCGACGACGGCTACCAGCGGCTGCCGGACGACGAGGTGCGCAAGGCGGCCGAGCGCGTCGTCGCAGCCAGGGCCAGGGGGGAGGGCTGAGCCGTGTCCATGCCCTTCGGCTACGTCTCGCCCGAGCAGATCACCAAGGACAAGGCCGACTTCGCGCGCAAGGGCATCGCCAGGGGCCGGCCGCTGGTGGTGCTCGAGTACGACGAAGGGATCGCCTTCGTGGCCGACAACCCCTCCACCCACCTGCACAAGATCGGCGAGCTGTACGACCGGATCGCCCTCGCCGCCGTCGGGCGGGTGTCGGAGTTCGAGAACCTGCGGGTCGCGGGGGTCCGCCTGGCCGACATCCGCGGCTACTCCTACGGCCGCGAGGACGTCACCTCCCGGTCGATCGCCACCTTCTACTCCCAGACCCTCGGGCAGATCTTCATGCAGGAGCCCAAGCCCTACGAGGTCGAGCTGTGCGTGGCCGAGGTGGGCCTGGAGGGGGCTTCCAACGCCCTGTACCACGTGGTGTTCGACGGTACCTACGTCGACCGCAAGGGCTTCCTTGCCATGGGCGGCCAGTCGGATGAGCTGACCGCCGAGCTGCAGAAGGACTACGACGAGGGCATGGACCTGGACGCCGCCCTGCGGCTGGCGCTGCGGGCGCTGCGGCAGGCCGGCCCGCAAGGGGAGCCGGGCTCGCGGCTGGAGGTCGCCGTGCTGGAGCGGGACCGGGGCCGGCGCGCGTTCCGGCGCCTGCCAGAGGAGGACGTCGCGTCCCGGACAGCCGACGCCACGCCGTGACCGCCGGAGGGCCGCCCACCGGCGGCCCGCCGCCAGGGCGCCGGGCCAGCCGGCCCGTCGCCACCCTGATCCTGCTGCTGGTGGCCGCGCTGGCCGTGGCCGGCCTGCTGCTCGGCAGCCGCCGCGGACAGCCAGCCGGGGTGGCCGTGGCGCCGGGCACCAGCCGGGCCGGCGGCGCCCCCACCACCACCAGGGCGCCAGCCACCGGCAGGCCGCCGCGCACCCCTGCGGCGGTCCGCGCCGTCCAGGCCGGCGTCGCCGAGCTGCGCGGCCTGCGCTTCCAGCGCCGGGTACCGGTCATCGTCGAGTCGCCGGCCAGGCTCTCGAGGCGGCTGCTGCGCACGCTGGCCGGCGAGACCAACGAGCAGGACCTCGCCCGCCAGGGCCACGCCATGGAGCTGCTCGGCCAGCTGCCGCAGGGCACCGACCTGCCGCGGCTGCTCCGCGGCATCCAGGCCGAGAGCGTGCTCGGCTTCTACGTGCCCGGCCGGCCGCCCAAGGGTCGCCTGTACGTGCGCTCGACCCGCGGCCTCGACCCCTACACCCGGGTGGTGCTGGCGCACGAGCTGACCCATGCGGTCACCGACCAGCACTACGACCTGACCCGCAGCGACCGCCTGGCGGCCGCGACCGGCCGCGACGACGAGCAGGCGGCCTACGCCGGCCTGGTCGAGGGCGACGCGACCCTCACCATGCAGCGCTACCTGAGCGAGCGGCTGTCGCCCGCCGAGCAGGCCGAGGCGGGCCGGGTCGCCTCCGGCCAGCGGACGCCGAGGCGGGACGCGGCCCCGGCCGCCATCCGCCAGTCGATGCTGTTCCCCTACCAGGAGGGCCTGCTGTTCGTGCGGATCCTCTTCCAGCAGGGCGGCTGGGCGGCGGTCAACCGCGCCTACCGCGACCCGCCCACCTCCACCGAGCAGCTGCTGCACCCGGAGAGGTACCTGGGCAGGCGCGACCGGCCGCAGGCGGTCGCCGTGCCCGATCTGAGCGGCCGGCTCGGCGGCGGCTGGCGGCCGGCGACCGAGCTCGGCTTCGGCGAGTTCGACACCCGTCTGCTGCTCCAGGGCGGGATGGCGGTCACCGCCGCCGAGGCCGCGGGGCAGGGCTGGGACGGCGGCCGGCTGCGCACCTTCGAGCGGGAGGGCCGCACCGCCCTGGTCCTGCGCACCGCCTGGGACTCCGCCGCCGAGGCCGAGCAGTATTGCGCCGCGATGGCCCGCTGGGCCAATGCCCGCTACGGCCGCGCCCCCACCCGCGCGGCCGGCGGGGTGGGGCGCTGGTCGGGCCTCGGCCAGCAGGCCGCGCTGGTGTGCGGCGGCGCCAGGGCGGCATGGCTGTCTGCCCCGGACCGCGTCGGCCTGGAACGGCTGCTCGACGCCCTCGGGGGCCCGTAGCGCGCCGGCCGGGTGGCACGCGGCACGCACGGGCGTTGACGACCGTGCGGTCGCGCGGCGACCATGGCCCTGCCGCCCCTGATCCTTTGGAGTCGATCCTGCACGCAGCAACGACCGGGGCTCCCCGCCGCCTGCTCGGCGGCCTGCTCGCCGCCGGCCTCGCCGCCGGCCTGCTGGCGGCGACCAGACCGGACCGCTCCTCGCCGCCGCTGATGGCCGCCGGCCTGCTCGGCAACCGCAGCGGCCTGCTGGCGGTCACGCCGGAGCAGGCGCACGGGGCGGCCTACCTGCCGGGCAGCACCGTGCTGCGGCTGGCAGACGGCCGCCTGCGCTACCTGCCGGCCGGCGCGGAGGCGCCGCTGACCGTGCCGGCCGGCGACCCGGGCGCGATGGCGGCGGTCGCCGGGGAGCGGGCCTGGCTGGCCCGCGGGTCGCTGCCTGGCGCCGGCCCAGCCGAGCGCGAGGCGGCCGCCCGCTCCCTGCTGTTCCTGCGCCTGCTGCTGCGGCCGGGCGGCGCCGCGATCGCCGCCCAGACGCCCTACTGGGCCTACGTGTGGCCGCGGGACGGGAGCTTCGCCGCGGCCGCCTTCGCGGTCACCGGCCACCGCGCGGAGGCGCTGGCGATCCTGGGGTTCCTGGCCCGCACCCAGCGGCCGGACGGCACCTGGCCGGCCAGGTCCCACCCGGACGGCCGGCCGGTGACCGACGGCCGGCCGGCCCAGCTCGACGCGACCGGATGGGTCCCGTGGGCGGCCTGGCTGGCGAGCGACCAGGGCCGTGACCGGCTGGCCGCCGCCCGGCTGTGGCC
>DASYRU010000103.1:0-2964 GCA_036004165.1 Actinomycetota bacterium | reverse complement strand
CCTGGACGCCAAGCTGCGGGTGCAGATGCGCGCCGAGCTGGCGCGGCTGCACGAGCAGCTCGGCACCACGATCGTGTACGTCACCCACGACCAGGTCGAGGCGATGACCCTCGGCGACCGGGTCGCGGTGCTGCGCGACGGGGTCCTCCAGCAGCTGGACACCCCGCAGGTGCTCTTCCACCACCCCGCCAACCTGTTCGTCGCCGGGTTCATCGGCTCGCCGGCGATGAACCTGGTCGAGGCCACCGTCGCCGGTGACCAGCTCAGCTTCGGCGGCCACCGCCTGCCGGTCCCGGCGGGGGCGAAGCTGGAGACCGGGAAGGGGGGCTCGGTGATCCTGGGGATCCGCCCGTCGGACTTCGAGGACGCCGACGTGTGGCGCGACGAGCGCCGCCCGGTGATCGAGGTGACCGCCGACGTGGTCGAGGACCTCGGTTCGGAGGCGCACGTGCTGTTCACGGTCGAGTCGCCGACGGTGCAGGTAGAGGGCGTCGCCGAGGACCCGGAGGCGGGCTCGCCCATCCCGCTGGTCGCCGCGGAGGGGACCAGCGTGTTCACCGCGGCGGTCGACGCCCGCACCGCCGCCCGCGCCGGCCGCCGCGTCCGCCTGTCGGTCAACCCGGCCCGCTTCCACTTCTTCGACCGCGACACCGGCAGGGTGCTGGCAACCCACCCGGCCGAGGTGCCGGCGTCGACGTAGCGGCCAGGTGGACGGCACCGGCCTTGTGCTCGTCGGGATCGTGATCCTGGTGGGCCTGGTCGGGGTGCTGCTGCCGCTGCTGCCCGGACTGCTGCTGTGCTGGGGCGCCGTGCTGGTCTGGGCGCTGGTGGAGCGGACCGCGGTGGCCTGGACCGTGCTGGCGGCCGCCACCGTGCTGGTGGCGGCCAGCACGGTCACCAAGTACCTGGTGCCCGGACGCCGGATGCGCGCCGCCGGGGTGCCGTGGGCCAGCCTCGCGGCCGGCGGCGTGCTCGCCGTCGTCGGCTTCTTCGTGATCCCGGTGGTCGGCGCGCTGGTCGGCTTCGTCGCCGGCGTCTACGGTGCCGAGCGGCTGCGGCTGCGCACCCACGCCGCCGCCTGGCCGTCGACGGTGCAGGCGCTGCGGGCGGTGGGGCTGTCGGTGCTGATCGAGCTCGGCGCCGGGCTGCTGATCGCCGCCGCCTGGCTGGCCGCGGTCCTGTTCGCCTGACGCCGCCCCACCTCGCGACCGCCCCCCCCGGCCGGCGGTCGGGGTGGGGGAGCCGGGTCAGGCGGGTGCGGCGGGGCAGCCGGTGGCGACCGGGCGCGCGGGGTCGGTGATCCACTGGCTCCAGGAGCCGGCGTACAGGGCGGGGCGCAAGCCGGCCACCTCCAGGGCGAGGACCGCCTGGCAGGCGGTCACCCCGGAGCCGCAGTAGGCGCCGACGGGGACGCCCTCGCGGACGCCCAGGTCGGCGAAGCGGGCGCGCAGCTCCTGCGGGGACCGCAGGCGCCCGTCGGCGGCGAGGTTGTCACCGGCGGGCGCTCCTGGCGCCGGGAACGTGGCCGGCGACCGGGTCGACCGGCTCCTGCTCGCCGCGGTGGCGGACCGCCGTGCGGGCGTCCAGCAGCACGCCGGCGCGGGCCACCTCGGCGGCGCCGGTCGCGTCCAGCAGCAGGGGGGCCGATGCCGCGCCGACTGCCGCCGCCAGCTCCTCCGGCTCGATCAGCGGACCGCCCGTCATCGCCGGTCCTCCTCGAGGTGCTCCACGCCGACCCGGTGGTCGGGGCGGCCGTCCTTGGCGAGGATCCAGTGCTCGGCGGCGGTCGCCCGGTACAGCCGGATGCCCGTCCCGCCCTGCACGTCCTCCGGCGTCCACGGCACGCCGCCGTGCGCCAGCGAACGGCGGGAGAAGACGTCGATCCCCCGCGCCAGCTCCGCACCGGCGACCTGCTCGGCCACCGCCGCCATGTACACACCCTGACCGGTGCCGATGGGCACCTGCGAGTCGAAGACCACGATCCCCACCTGGGGTCGCGCCGCGATGTTGCGCGAATGGGTCGCGTCCGGCGAGGAGACCCAGAAGAACTCGTCATAGCCCGAGTTCGCGAAGTAGACGGGCGAGGCCCAGGGTCGCCCGGTCGCATCGGCGGTGGCGAGCACCATGTAGAGGTTGGCGTCGACGATCCCCCGCGCGACCGCTGCCGTGTCCCTTGGTTCCATCGTTCCTCCTCCGCACGTTGCCCAACCCGCCCGTCGACCCCGATGATGGCAGGCGCTGGCCTGCATGCGCCCGAGCTGGGAGGACTGCCATGCCGATCGCGACCGCCGAGGTGTACGCCGAGATGCTGGACCGGGCCAAGTCGGGCGGGTTCGCCTACCCCGCCGTCAACGTGACCTCCTCGGAGACGCTCAACGCGGCGCTGCGCGGCTTCAGCGAGGCCGGCAGCGACGGCATCGTCCAGGCGTCGACCGGCGGGGCGGCGTTCCTGTCCGGCCAGAAGGTCAAGGACATGGTCGCCGGCGCCAGCGCGCTGGCCGAGTTCGCCCGGGTGGTCGCGGCCCGCTACCCGGTCCAGGTCGCCCTGCACACCGACCACTGCCCCAAGGACAAGCTCGACGGCTACCTGCGTCCCCTGCTGCGGATCTCCCAGGAGCGGGTGGCCGCCGGGCGGGAGCCGCTGTTCCAGTCGCACATGTGGGACGGCTCGGCGGTGCCGCTGGAGGAGAACCTCCGGGTCGCCGAGGAGCTGCTGGCCGGCTGCGCCAAGGCCAGGGTGGTGCTGGAGCTGGAGATCGGCGTGGTCGGCGGCGAGGAGGACGACGTCGTCGGCGAGATGAGCGAGAAGCTCTACTCGACCCCGGAGGACGCGCTGCGCACCGCCGAGATGCTGGGGACCGGCGAGCGCGGCCGCTACCTGCTGGCGGCCACCTTCGGCAACGTCCACGGCGTCTACCAGCCCGGCCACGTCAAGCTCCGCCCGGAGCTGCTGGCCGAGATCCA
>DASYRU010000102.1:0-1578 GCA_036004165.1 Actinomycetota bacterium | reverse complement strand
CCTCGGCCGGGACGACCCCGCCGCGCCTTGCCAGCAGCAGCTTCAGCAGCGTGCGTCCCTTGCGGCTGGCCAGCTCGTGGGCGGGGACGGGCATGCCGTCGCGGGTCACCACGAACGGGCCGAGCACCTGGATGGAGAGCGCGACCGGGTTGGGCATGCAGGGATTGTCGGCGATCAGCGCACCGGCCGGAACCGGCCCGCCCAGCGCTTCCAGCTCTCGGCCAGCTCCGGCACCTCCAGCAGCCGGGACGCCTGGGCGTGGTCACCGTGGTAGATGCCGGCGACATCGGCGACGGTCAGACCATGGGCGGGACGGTGCACCAGCCGGACCGGGTCGCCGGCGGCCACCTCGCCCTCGGCGAGGATGCGCAGGTAGGCGCCGGGACGGCCGGCGGCGGCGAAGCTTCTCGGGAACGAATGGTCGCCCATACGGATGCCGAGCTTGAAGCAGGGCACCCGCGGCTGGGCGACCTGCAGCAGCACGCCGCCGCCCACCAGCCAGCGCTCGCCGACCACCGCCCCGCCGACGTCCAGGCCCCTGGTGGTCAGGTTCTCCCCGAAGGTGCCGTACCCGAGTTGGCGGCCGAGCCGTCCGGCCCACCAGTCGAGGTCCTCCCCGGCGTAGGCGTACAGGGCCTTGTCGACCCCGCCGTGGACCTCCCGGTCGGCCTGGTCGTCGCCGTCGACGTTGACCCCGCTGACCAGCACCGGCCCGGCCACCGGGGCCTTCCAGATCGCGGTCGTCACCGTCCGGCCCTGCCATTGGACCGGCCGTGGCCTGCCCACGTTGACCGACTCGACGACCGCGCCGGCCGTCCGGCCCGCCTGCGTCGCCGCCACCGCTCCTCCCCGCTCCGAGACTCGCCCGACCAGCCGCTGCAACACCGGCGGGCCCGCGGAGCTTCCGCAGCGCCGGCGACGGCTTCACGGCGGATCGCGGTGCCGCGGTCGCACGCGACGCGCTGCTAGACGGCGATGGCCTGCGCGGCGCCGAGGTCGGCCCGGCAGCCGATCGACGTGAAGGTGGCGGCGGCCAGCGCAAGGTGCCCGGCGCCGTCGAGGCGCAGCGGGGACCGCTCCTTCGGACCGAGATGGCGGCCCAGCTCGTAGTGGGCACGTGCCAGCTCGTAGGGCATGGCGAGCCGCTCGGCCTCGCGGACGGCTCTGGTCCACGCCCGCACCGCCTGGGGGCGGCGGCCGTCCTGCCACCGCGACCAGCCGAGGCAGGTGAGCGCGCGCGGACGGGCCATCGGGAACGAGCGGGCGTAGCGCCGCAGGCGGCGCAACCCGCGAGCGGCGGTCGCGGCCCGACGCCATCCCCTCGGCGGCGCCCTCGGCCGCCTCCGGGTAGCGGGCGGTCAGGTAGTGGGCGATCGCGGAGATCAACTGGACCTCGTCCGCCCAGCGGTGCATCGGCGTGCGGCGCAGGATCGGCACGGCCCTGGCGGCGCCGGCGTCGGCCGCCGCCCAGTCGCCGACCCCGGTCCAGTGGAGCCCGCCGACGATCCCGACCCAGCAGGCGGTGAGCGGGTCGTCGGTGCGCTCGACGGCGGCGCTCGCGGCCCGCAGGTGGCGGCG
>DASYRU010000101.1:0-10730 GCA_036004165.1 Actinomycetota bacterium | reverse complement strand
CCGTCCAGGCCCTCGGCGTGCAGCACCAGCGGGATCTCGTAGATCGACTCGGCGTCAGGGGCGGAGATGATGCCCTCCACGTCGACGTCCGACAGCAGCGAGATCTTGCGCTTGAGCGCGTCGGTGATCGGCCGGTCGGTGCGGCAGACGATCGCGTCCGGCTGGATGCCGAGCGAGCGCAGCTCGCGCACCGAGTGCTGGGTGGGCTTGGTCTTGAGCTCGCCCGACGGCCCGATATAGGGCACCAGCGAGACGTGCACGAAGAACACGTGCTCGCGCCCGACATCGTGGCGGAGCTGGCGGATCGCCTCCAGGTACGGCAGCGACTCGATGTCGCCGACGGTGCCGCCGACCTCGGTGATGACCACGTCGGCGTCCTCGGCCACCCGCAGGATGCGGGCCTTGATCTCGTTGGTGATGTGCGGGATGACCTGCACGGTGTCGCCGAGGAACTCGCCGCGCCGCTCGGCCGCGATCACCGTCGAGTAGATCGCCCCGGTGGTGACGTTGGAGTCCCGCCACAGGTTCTCGTCGATGAACCGCTCGTAGTGACCCAGGTCGAGGTCGGTTTCGCAGCCGTCGTCGGTCACGAACACCTCGCCGTGCTGGAACGGGTTCATCGTGCCCGGGTCGACGTTGATGTACGGGTCCAGCTTCTGCATGGTGACCCGCAGGCCGCGCGACTTGAGCAGCCGTCCGAGCGAGGCAGCGGTGAGACCCTTGCCGAGCGAGCTGGCGACCCCACCCGTCACGAAGATGTGCTTCGCCAAGGTACCTTTGACCCCCTTTGGGCCCATCTGGGAAGCCGGGTGCTCACGCCGCTGGCCACCCGGCCATCTGCGGGCCCTCCGGGATGCCAATGTAGCACGGCGGGCCGACCCGGCGGGTCAGGCCCCCGGGCGGCCCAGGCGGTCGGCCGCGCGCAGGAGGCGGTTGCCGTCGATCACCCGGGAGAAGGAGACCCGCTCGGACAGCAGCTGCAGCGCCAGCAGCACCGCGGCGACCAGCAGGAGCAGCCAGACCGGCCCGGCCAGCAGCAGCGTCCCCACCACCGCGCCGAGCGCGTTGGCGCCGGCGTCACCGAGCATCCCCTGCTCACGGAGGTCCAACGGCAGGGCGGCAAGGGCCGCGCCGGCCAACCCGGCCGACCAGGCGCCGCCAGGCGGGTCCAGCAGGCAGCCGGCGACCCAGAGCGGCAGGAACACCTTGGCGCAGCGTCCGGGACGCAGGTCGAGCAGGTTGGCCAGGTTGGCGCTGGAGGCGACCACCACCGCGCCGACCGGCAGCAGCCATCCCGAGCGGCCCTCAGGGAGCGCGAAGCTGGCCACCATCAGGGCCGCCAGCATCCCGCCGAGCAGCTTGATCCCGCCGCCGGTGAGCCGGCCGCCCGCCAGCGCCCGCAGGTGGCCGCGAAAGCCGCGGCTGGCGGCCTCGTCCTCGACCAGGTCATCGACCAGCCCCAGCAGGGTGAAGGCGATCGCGGCGACCACCACCGCCACGCCGGACGGGGCGAGCAGCTGCGCCCGCAGCGCCCGCAGCGGGTCCAGCCGGCTGACCAGCGCCAGCGGGGTCGCCCAGGCGAGCAGGCCGATGGGCAGCAGCAGCCCGAGCCCGGCCACCACCACCCGCTTGCGGTAGTTGACCCTCGCCAGGCTCGAGCCGGCCAGGCCGGCGAGCAGCTGGGGCGCCGCCCAGCGCCCAACGCCCCAGCCGACCAGCAGCCCGCACAGCGCCACCGGCAGCGCCCGCATCAGCCCTCCTCCGGGCGGCCGTCCCCGTCCAGCTGGACCCGGCGCCACGCGTGGCGGCGGGTCAGCTCGCGGGCGACCGCCCTCGCCTGCCTGCCGCGGTGCAGGAACCCGGCGAGGTCCCTGCCGGTGGCCGCATGCCGCAGGTCGACCTCGACCTCGACGACCCGCAGGCCGGCCCGCAGCGCGTCCATGGTCATGGCGACCTCCACCCCGAAGCCGGGCGCGAACGGCAGCACGGCCGGCAGCACGTCCCAGCGGACCGCCCGCTGGCCCGACAGCGGCTCGGCCATGCGGCGGCCGGTGACCCGCTCCATGCCCCGGCGGGCCAGGCCCATGGCCAGGCCGAGCCCGCCGGCGCCCCCCTGCGGGGGCAGGTCGGCGATGGCCAGGTCGGCCTCGCCGGCCAGCACCGGACCGAGCAGGCGGTCGAGGTGCCTGGCGGTCTCCGCCAGGTCGGCGTCGGCCAGCAGCAGCGCCGCCGGCTCCGGGCTGAGCCGCTCGGCGACCCGGCCCATCAGGGCGGCCAGCCCGGCGTTGAGGGCGCCGCCCTTGCCGAGGTTGCGGGGCAGGTCGAGGCAGTGGGCGCCGGCCTCCAGCGCGCGGGCGGCGGTCGCGTCGGTGGAGCCGTCGCTGACCACCAGCACCTCGGCGACCGCCGGCAGGCCGCGCAGGGCGCTGACGGTCGCTCCGACCCGCTCGGCCTCGTCGCGGGCCGGCACCAGCGCCAGCACCACCGGTGGGGTCACTGGGCGGGGACCTCTGGCAGCAGCCCGGAGCTGCCGCTCTTGACGCCGTACTGGCCGGCGGGCTGGTTCTGCAGCCGGTTCTGCAGCGCCTGGACCAGGGCGAACTGGCCGTAGGTGGTGTCGACGTCGTCGATGCCGGAGACCCGGCGGGTGACCTCCGGGCGGTCGCGCAGGGCGGTGATCCAGGAGGTGGTCCCGGGGGTGACGCCGGCGGTGGCCGCCTCGACCCCCGCCACCGCGTTGTTGGTGTGCGCCGCGACCTGGTCGGCGAGCGGCACCAGGAACGCGTCCGGCGGGAGGGTGGCGCCGTCGGCGGGGCCGATCACCACGAAGACCGACCCGGGCCGTGGGAACGGGGTGGTGCCGTCGGTGAAGGACCCCTCCAGCTTCAGGTCGGCCATGAAGTTGCCGTCGTCCAGTCCGGTCAGCACGTCCCCGGCGCGTTGCGGGGCGGCCTTCGGGAGGGCGGCCGGGGTGGCCAGCCGCTCGGCCAGCCGCTCGGCGAGCTCGGCGCGGAGCGCGACCGGGTCGGCCGCGTCGGCGGCCAGCAGCCGGCTGAGGGCCGCCCGGTCGGCGTCCGCGGTCAGGCTGAGGCGCCCGGCGGAGAAGGTGATGCGGGCGTCGACGTCGGCCCCGGCCGCCTGCAGCGCCTCCTCGACCTTGCCGCGCAGGTCCCCGTCCACCTTGTCGGTGTCCAGCAGCACCACCGACTGGCCGGCGAGCTTGCCCCGCACCAGGTCCGGCAGCAGTGTGGTGGTGAACTCCTGCTGACGGCCCAGCTCCTTGCGCAGCGCGTCGTTCTCGGTCCGGGTCCGCTCGCTCTCCTGGCGCAACCCCTGGCTGGTGGCCCGCAGGATCGACACCGTCCCCTCCTTCAGGACGGTGCTGCCGACCACGATGCCGAGGGCCAGGGCCAGGAACACCGCGACCAGCGACACGATGTGGTAGCGCAGGCTGATCACCGAGGGCACCTCCACGCGGGCGGGCGAGGATCCGCCGCCCCGCTGTCAGACGAACAACGAACGGATCCGGCTCAGGAACACCCGCAGCAGCTCGAACAGGTCTCCCCAGACCAGCCGGACGGGCTCTGACACCAGCGAGACCACCAGCATGGCGACCAGCGCGGCGACCACCAGGAAGACCAGGTCGCTGCGGCGCACGCCCTGCCGGTACAGACGGTTGACACCCTTGGCGTCCACCAGCTTGGCGCCGACCTTGAGCCGTACCAGGAAGGTGGAGGCCATGCCGGGACGACCCTTGTCCAGGAACTCGACCAGGCTGGCATGGCTGCCGACCGCCACGATCAGGTCGCAGTCGGACTCGTAGGCCAGCAGCATCGCCATGTCCTCGCTGGTGCCGGCGCCCGGCAGGATCAGCGGGGTGATGCCGAGCGCCTCGACCCGCTCCTTGCCTGGGGCGCGGCCGTCGGGGTAGGCGTGCACCACGATCTCGGCCCCGCAGGTGAGGGCCTCGTTGGTGACCGAGTCCATGTCCCCGAGGATCACGTCCGGCTTGAGCCCGGCCTCCAGCAGGGCGTCGGCACCCCCGTCGACCCCGATCAGGGCGGGCCGGAACTCCTGGATGTAGCCGCGCAGGATCGACAGGTCCTTCTTGTAGTCGTGGCCGCGGACCACCACCAGCGCGTGCCGGTCGCGCAGACGGGTCTTCAGGGCCGGGACCTCGAGGCCCTCCAGCAGCAGGTCACGGTCGCGGCGGACGTAGGACAGGGTGTTGAGGGTGAAGTCCTCGAGGGCGGAGGCCAGGTTGTCCTTGGCGGCGTCCACGCGCTTGCGGATGTCCTCTGGCCGCAGCCACTCGCCCCTTGCGACCTCGATGCCGTCCCGCCAGACCACCCCGTCGGCGTCGACCCGCACCTCCTCGCCCTCGCGCAGCTCGAACACGGCGGGTCCGGCGGCGTCCAGCAGCGGCACGCCGGCCTCGGCAAGGACGGTCGGGCCGGCGTTCGGGTAGCGGCCGGAGATGCTCTGGGCGGCGTTGACGACGGCGACCGGATGCCGCTCGACCAGCGTCTCCGCGGCCACCCGGTCGATGTCGAGATGGTCGATGACGGCCACGTCCCCGTGGCGCAGCCGCCGGATCAGGCGCTTGGTGCGCTTGTCCATGCGGACCGGCCCGGCGAGGTCGGTGCGCTCGTGCGCCGCCGGCTGGCGGCGCTGCGGACGCAGCCTCACGGCCGCTCACCGACCTTGGCGGCGCTGGCCGCCGCCAGCAGCTCCACGGCGTGGGCCTTGGCCAGCCCCGAGCCCTCCATGCCGGCCAGCATGCGGGACAGCTCGCTGACCCTGCCGGCGTCGTCGAGCAGGCGCACCGCGGTGCTGGTCTCACCGGCGGCCGAGTGCTTCTCGACCGAGAAGTGCCGGTCGGCATGGGCGGCGATCTGGGGCAGGTGGGTGACGACCAGCACCTGGTGGTGGCGGGCGAGCTGCGCCAGCCGGCGGCCGACCGCTGCCGCGGTGCGGCCGCCCACCCCGGCGTCGACCTCGTCGAAGACCAGTGTCGGCGTCCGGTCGATGCCGGCGAGCACCACCCGCAGGGCGAGCATGACCCGCGACAGCTCGCCTCCGGAGGCGGCCCGGACGAGCGGGCGGAGGGGGGCGCCGGGGTGGGCGGCCAGCTCGATCTCGACCCGGTCGAGCCCCTCGTCGCCGGCGGCCAGCCGGCGGCCGCCGACCTGGAGGCCGCCCGGGTCCTCGTCCTGCTCGACCGCGACCCGCACCTCGGCGTGGGGCATGGCCAGGTCGGCCAGCTCGGCCCTGAGCGCCTCCGCGAGCCGGCCGGCCGCCTCCAGGCGGCGGGCCGTCAGGGCGGCGCCGACCTCGGCGAGGGTGCCGCGCAGCTCGGCGGCCTCGGCCTCCAGCGCCTCCGAGCGGAGCACGCCGCCTTCCAGCTCCGCCAGCCGGCCGCTGGCCTTCTCGGCGAAGGCGAGCACGGCGGCCTCGTCGTCGCCGTACTTGCGTTCCAGGTCGCGCAGCCGCGCGATCCGCGCCTGGACCTCGTCGAGACGGCCGGGGTCGACCAGCACCGCCTCGGCGTAGACGCGCAGGCTGGAGGCGAGGTCGTCGACGTCGACAGCCAGCGCCTCCGCGCGGGCGGCCAGCTCGCCGAGGGCGGGGTCGTGGCCGGCGGGACCCTGCAGGGCGCGGCCTGCGGCCCCCAGGACGGTGGCGGCGCCGGTGTCCTCCTCCTCCCCCGCCAGCAGCTGGTGGGCGAGGGCGGCGGCCTGCCGCAGCGTCTCGGCGTTGGTCAGGCGCTCCGCCTCGGCAGCCAGCTCCGCGGACTCGCCGACGCGCACCTGGGCCGACTGGATCTCCTCGAGCTGGTAGTGGAGCAGGTCGGCCTCGCGGGCGCGTTCCCGCGCCAGGGCGCTCAGCTCGGCCAGCTCGCGGGTGACCGCCAGCAGGCGGCGCCAGCCGACCGCGAACGCTGCCCGCGGTTCCAGCACCCGCGGCCCGGCGAAGCGGTCGAGCAGGTCGCGCTGGACGCCGGGGCGGAGCAGGCCCTGGAACTCGTGCTGGCCGTGCACCTCGACGATCGGCCTGACCACCTCGGCGACCGCGGCCACGGTGGCCATGCGGCCCTGCAGCTGGGCGCGGCTGCGGCCACCGGCGAGCACCTGGCGGGCGACCACCACCTCGCCGTCCTCGGCGGCGGCGCCGGCGGCGGCGAGCGCGGCCGCGGCCTCGCCGTCCGGCTCGGCACGCAGGCGGCCTTCGACCAGGGCGGCCTCCCGGCCGACGCGGACCGCGCCAGGGTCGGCCCGCTCGCCGAGCAGCAGCGAGAGGGCGTCGACCACCATGGTCTTGCCGGCGCCGGTCTCGCCGGTGAGCACGTTGAGGCCGGAGGAGACCTCGAGGCGGGCATCGTCGATCACCCCGAGGTCGCGGATGCGAAGCTCGGCTAACATCACCTGCGATTCTAGCCCGCCCGCCGACCTCGCTCCGCGGGGCATCCCCATGGGTTCGAGGGGTTGGTCTGGTTCGTCGGGTTGGTGGGCGGCTCAGCTGGTGGGGTCCAACCCGTCGGCGAGGCGGAACTTCGAGCGGACCAGGCGGTAGAAGTCGGCCCGCGCGACCCGCACGAGCAGGGCGTCGTGGCGGCCGCGGCGGACCTCGATCACCGCGCCGGGCGGCAGCTCGCGCACCGCCCGGCCGTCGACGATCTCGATCAGCGGCGGGCTGTCCGGCAGCACCTCCAGCCGCACGCCCTCGTCGGGGTGCAGGACCAGCGTGCGGTTGAAGACCATGTGGGGCGCGATCGGCGTCAGCAGCAGCGCGTCCAGCCGCGGGGAGACGATCGGGCCGCCGGCGGAGAAGCTGTAGGCGGTGGAGCCGGTGGGCGAGGCGACGATGATCCCGTCGGCGGCGTAGCGGGCGAACGGGCCGCCGTCGCCGAGGCGGACCGCCACGGCGGCCAGGCGCTCCCGCGCCGCCTTTTCGAGCACGACGTCGTTGACGGCCAGTTCCTCGCCGGCGTCCCGGCCGTCGATCAGCACCCGCGCGGCCAGGGTGGTGCGCCGCTCGACGTGGTGGCGGCCGGCATCGACCGCGTCAAGGGCGGCCCGCAGGTCGTCGGCCTCGACCTCCGCCAGGAAGCCGAGCCGCCCGGCGTTCACCCCGAGGACCGGCACCTGGTCGCTGAGGGTGAGGCCGAGGGCCCGCAGCAGGGTGCCGTCGCCACCCAGGGAGACGACCAGGTCGAGGCCGGCGGCGAACTCCTCGGGCGGCACGCACGGCACCTCCGGCCCGAGGCAGCCGCGTTCGCTGTCCAGCGTGCGCAGCTGGACGCCGTGCTCGGCGGCCCAGTCGACCAGCTCCTTGCCGGCGGCGGCCGCCGCCGGCCGGGCCGGGTGGATCACCGCGCCGACCCGCCGTGGCCCGTTCACCTGGCCGCTCCCGGGAGGGTGGCGCCTTCGGCGACCGCCGCGTCCAGCTCTGCCTCGCCGAGCCGGCCGGCCCCGGCCCGCAGGTGCAGGAACAGCTCCAGGTTGCCGGCCGGCCCCGGCAGCGGGGAGGGGCAGACGCCGGCGACCCCCAGCCCGCTGGAAGCGGCCGCCCCGGCGACCCCGCGGACGGCGGCGGCGCGGACGGCGGGGTCGCGCACCACCCCGCCGCGGCCGACCGCGTCCCGGCCCGCCTCGAACTGCGGCTTGACCAGGAGCAGCAGGTCGCCGTCCCGCCGGGTCAGGCCGGCAAGGACCGGCACGACCAGGCGCAGCGAGATGAACGACAGGTCGGCCACGGTGAGGTCGACCTGGCCGCCGACCAGCTCTGCGGTGAGCGCTCGCACGTTGGTACGGTCGAGCACCCGCACCCGCTGGTCCTGGCGCAGGCGGAGCTGCAGCTGGCCGTAGCCGACGTCGACGGCGACCACCTCGGCCGCCTCCCTGGCCAGCAGCACGTCGGTGAAGCCGCCGGTCGAGGCGCCGGCGTCAAGGCAGCGGCGTCCCGCCACCGGCACCTGGAGACGGTCGAGGACAGGCGCCAGCTTGTCGCCCCCGCGGCTCGCCCAGCGGCGGGCGGGCGTTGCCAGGGACACCGGTTCGGCCGGCGAGACCATCGTGGAGGGCTTGGAGGCGACCGCGCCGGCGACCAGCACGCGGCCGGCGCGGATGGCCGCGCTCGCCGCCTCCCGGCTCGGCACGAGACCCCGCCGGACCAGCTCGCGGTCGAGCCGCACCCGGGTGACCACTCCGCGGCTCCTAGAGCCCCTCGAGACGCTCGAGCTCCGCCAGGATGGCGGCGTTGACCGCCTCGAAGGCCTCGGCGTGCGCGGCGGGGTCGGCGTCGTCCAGGCCGGCCAGGATGCCCTCGACCTCGGCCGAAAGGGCCGAGGCGGACTCGTCGACCGGCCCCACTAGCTGCCGTCCTCCGGGGTGCCCGCCGAGCCGGTCGAGCCGGTCGAGCCGCTCCTGCGGCGGGTGGTGCCGGCCGAGCCGGCCGGCCTGGCGCCGCCGCGCGCGGTGCGGGTCCGGGTGGCGGGCCGCGTCGCCCCCGCGGCGCTGCGCGAGGACGCCGCTCGCGTGCCGGCCGGACGGCTGGAGCGTTCGGCCGCCTGCTCGAGGGCGCGGACGCGCTGTTGCAGCCGGGCCACCTCGTCGCGGGTGGCGATGCCGAGCGCGCCGAGCTGGCGCTTGACCTCCCGCTCGATCAGGCGGCTGATCGTCTCCCGGTTCTTGCGGGTGCGCCGCACCAGGTCCTCGGCGACCCGGCTCACCTGACCGGACTGGACCTCCCCCTGCTTGGCGAGGAGCCCGGCGACCCGGTCCGCCTGGGTCCGGGTCATCTCCCGCAGGCCAGCCAACGCCTGCAGGTACTGCTCTCTGCCGCTTGCCAACTCGCCACCTCCTGGAGGACCGTCACGGTCGGCGCCGCATGCGCATACGCTACGCCGACTCGACGCCGGGAGCATGTGATACAACCCCGAAGACGTTCGCGCAGCACCGTGACGTCCAACCCGATCGCCGTCGGGATCCCGTGGTCCTGGTGGTGTGCGAACGTCTTCGGGCGACGCCGGCGTGAGGAAGGGACGAGGTGGCCAGCAAGGCCGAGGTGGAACGGCAGCTCGCGGCGCTGATGGCGCGCCTGGACGGCAACGAGGCGAACGTCCGCTCGGCGATCCCGAACCGCAGGGTGCTCCGCTGCTACGTGCCCGACCTTGAGGCGGCCTGGTTCTCGGTGGTCGACGACGGCCACGTCTCGCCGCCCACCAGGACGCCGCCGGACGGGTCGGCCGACATCACCCTGCGGATCGGTTCCGACGACCTGGTCGACCTGGTCGAGGGGCGCACCTCGTTCCTGTCGGCCTTCACCTCCGGCAAGGTGCGGGTGGACGCCAGCATCGTCGACCTGCTGCGGCTGCGAAGTCTGCTGTAGCCATGCTCGGCCTCATCCCGATCCACGACGACAACCCGACCCGCCGGCCGGCGGTGGTCACCTGGAGCCTGATCGCCGTCAACGTGGTGGTGTTCCTGCTGCTGGAGCCGGTCTCCCCGCTGAGCCTCAGCGGCGGCACCGGCAGCACCGCCCAGCTGTGCCGGCAGTTCGCCTTCTTCCGCGAGTACGCGGCCATCCCGCAGGAGCTGACCTCCAACCGGCAGCTCGACGAGCCGACCGCCGGCGCCCCCGCCGGCCGCGGCCAGTGCGAGGCCGTCCAGCCCGACTACGTCAAGATCCCGCCGGTGTCGGTGCTGACCGCCATGTTCCTGCACGGCGGGCTGCTGCACCTGCTCGGCAACATGCTGTTCCTGTTCGTCTTCGGCAACAACGTCGAGGACCGGCTGGGGCGCGTGCGCTACCTGCTGTTCTATCTGGCCTGCGGCTACCTGGCGACCTACGGGTTCGCGCTGTCGCAGCCCTCCAGCGAGGAGACCCTGGTGGGGGCGTCCGGCGCGATCGCCGGGGTGCTCGGCGCCTACCTGGTCCTGTTCCCACGAGCACGCGTCACCAGCCTGATCCCGTTCCTGTTCTTCATCCCGATCTGGCTGCCCGCCTGGGTGGTGCTGGGGTCCTGGTTCCTGCTGCAGTGGCTCTACGTCCAGGGGGCAGGCACGGCCGAGGGCGCCGGCGTCGCCTACCTGGCGCACGTGGTCGGCTTCGTCGCCGGGGTGTTGCTGGTGATCCTGCTCGGCGGCCTGCAGCAGCGCCGCCGGCCGCCCCCCAGCCCGCCGCCCACCTGGGACTACCGCTACCGCTGATCGCCGCCGCCTGCCGGCAGGTCGCGCAGCAGCCGCCCGTCCGGGCCCGACCGCCGGAAGCCCAGCCGTTCCAGGAAGCCCTCGGCGCGGGCGTCGGCGGCGACGCGGCGCGCCCCGGCCGCGCGCGCCTGGACGCAGGCGGCGACCACCAGCCGGGTGCCGAGCAGCCGCCCCCGCCAGCCCTCCTCGACCGCCGGCCCCTCCAGCAGGACGAGGCCGCCGTCCAGGCGGTGCCATGCCACCGTGCCGACCACCCGCTCGCCGTCCACCGCCACCAGGGTCCCCCCGTCCAGGCCGGCGGGGCCTTCCGTGCCGGCGGCGCGGCGGAGGCCGGCCGGGCGGATCGCCGGACTGGGCGGGTCGAGCAGGCCGCCGACGTCGGCCAGCAGATGGTCGGGGGCCACGGCGAGGTCCGGGAGGTCGGCGGGCCTGGCGACCCCGCTGAGGACCAGGGCGGTCGCCCAGCCGAGCCGGTGGGCGCCGTCCAGGTCGGTGTCGGCGCGGTCCCCCACCATCAGG
>DASYRU010000100.1:0-13514 GCA_036004165.1 Actinomycetota bacterium | reverse complement strand
CTGACCACGTAGATGCCGGACTCGCTGTGGCCGTGGTGATGCGCGGCGGTGACGGTGCCGGGGGCGACCCGGGCCTCGCCCATCCACAGCGCGGTCGACCCGGTGGTGGCCCCGGCGATCGCCGCGGCCCGGCGCATCCCGGCGGTCTGGGCCGTGTCGGTGTCGAGCTCGCCGGCGCGGACGTGGTGGATCCGGCCCTCCTGCCCCTCACCCATCGCTCAGCCGGTCACCTCCTTGAGCACGCCGCTGTGGACGTCGAAGATGAAGCCGCGCACTCTGTCCTTGTTGGGGATGAAGGGGTTCGCCTTGATCCGGGCGATCGACTGGCGCACGTCGCGCTCCAGGTCGGTGAAGGCCTCCAGCGCAAACGAGGGCCGCAGCCCGGTGTCGGCCTCGATCGCGGCCTTCACCTCGTCGTCGGAGAAGGTCAGCATGCCGCAGTCGCTGTGGTGGATCAGCACGATCTCCCTGGTGCCGAGCAGGCGCTGGGAGATGACCAGGGACCGGATCGCGTCCTCGCTCACCACCCCACCGGCGTTGCGGATGACGTGGGCGTCGCCCTCGTGGAGCCCGAGCGCGCCGTACACGTTCAGGCGGGCGTCCATGCAGGCGACCACGGCCACGCCCTTGCCTGGCGGCATCGGCAGGTCGCCGGCGTTGAACGACGCGGCGTAGTCGGCGTTGTTGCGCAGCAGCTCGTCGGTCACGGACATGGCGCCTCCTCGGCGGATGTCGGCAGGGGGGCCGAGGCGGGAGGCTCGGCGGCGCCGAGCGGCGACCGGTCCAGGGGGCGGCCGCCCTCGACTAGCCCGACCCCCGGACCCAGGGACAGCCGCAGGTGACCACGCGCCCGTAGTCGAGGGCGCGGTTCCAGACCAACGCGAAGCCGACCATGCCAAGCTCAGCTTGCCCGCCATCGGCCCGGCAGCGCAAGCGCGTGGCCGTCCGCTGGCCGGCTGACGGCTAGACGCGGTCGGCGCAGGGCGGCAGGGTGGTCTCGCGGACGACCAGCTCCGGCTGCTCGAGGACGTGCGCCTCGAAGCCGGGATTGGCGACCCTGGCCGCCAGCAGGTCGACGGCTCGCTGGGCGAGCAGCCGGATGGGCTGGCGCAGGCTGGTGAGGGTGGGGACGGTGCGCGCCGCCAGCGGGGTGTCGTCACAGCCGACCACCGCGACCCGGCCCTCCAGCGCGCCGCCGCCGACCGGGAGCCCGAGCCCGGCTGCCGCCCGGAGGACGTCGTAGGCGAACTCGTCGCAGCAGGCCACCACCGCGGTCGGCCGCTCGCCGGTCGGCCGGTCCAGCAGCCGGACGGCGGGCTCCACGGCGCTCTGGCCGTAGTCCTGCAACTCCACCAGCTCGGGCAGCCCGCCCGCCTCGGCGAGGCCGCGCCGGTAGCCCTCCAGGCGGCGCTCGGCGACCGGGTCGCGGCCCGGCCAGCCCAGGTAGGCGACCCGGCGGTGGCCGCCCCCGACCAGGTGGCAGACGGCCATGACGGAGCCGGCCAGGTTGTCGTTGTCGACCCAGCAGTAGCCGCGCTCCTCGCGCAGCCGGCCGAGGACCACGAACGGGATCCCGGCCTGGCGGAGGTAGGGGATCCGCTCGTCGTCGTAGCCGGCGTCGGTGAGCAGGAAGCCGGCCGCCTCCCGGCGAGCCCAGAGCTGCCGGTAGTAGGGCACCCGTGAGCCGGGTTCCATGTCGGTGACGAACGGCTGAAGGCGGAACTTCGCCGACCGGGCCGCCCAGAGCAGGGCGACCAGGAGCTGGCTGTCGAACGGGTTCACCCCCGGGTCCTCGGCCCGCGGCACCTCGAAGGCGAGGTTGCGGAACTCCGACGCGGCGCTGGCGAGCCGGCCGGCGCGGCCCCTCGGCACATAGCCGGTGGCGCGGACCGCCTCCTGGATGCGGGCATGGGTGTGGGCGCTGAGCACCGCCGGCCGGGAGAAGAAGTTCCTGGCGGAGCTGGTGGAGATCCCGGCCGCCCTGGCGACATCCTCGATGGTGGGACCAGCCGACATGGTGTGCGTCCCCCCTTGGTTCGGCGCTGCGTAGGCATTCTAGGTGGCGCTGACCTGTGCCTTGCAAGCAAAGTTGCAACACGAAAGACTTGGCCGGCGACGGGACCACGTCCCGGAGCAGGCCCTTGTGGGGGCCAGGGGGGGCCGTGGGCGGGCGCACGCCGCCCTCCCCACGCCGGGTCCCCACGAGGGCTTTGCGCAGTCGGTCCGCTTGTCCGCGACCCGAGTGGTAGCGTGCTGTGCATGATCGGGCGCATCGTCATCGAGGGCATCCGCCCGCAAGTCGACTGTGGGCGCTGGCCGGCGAGGGCGGTCGCCGGGGAGACCTTCCCGATCGAGGCGACCGTCTTCCGCGACGGCCACAACGAGGTGATCGCGGCCGCCGTGCGGCTGAGCGGGCCGGAGGAGCGGCGTGCCCAGCTCGTCCCGATGACCCAGGTCGACCACGGCCTGGATCGATGGGCGGCGGAGGTCACCGTGCCCCGCACCGGCATGTGGTCGTTCACCATCGACGCCTGGACCGACCAGATCGCCACCTGGCGCCAGGGCACCCACAAGAAGCTCGACGCCGGCCTCGACATCCAGCTCGAGCTGGAGGAGGGCGCCCGCCTGTTCGAGGAGGCGACCGCCTGGGTGCCCGCCGCCTCCCGCGACCGGCTCAGGGAGGCGGCCGCCGGGCTGCGCCGGAAGGGCAGCGATCCGGCCGAGCGGCTGGCCGCCGCCGGCGACGCCGCCGTGCTGGAGCTGCTGGACCGCCACCCGCCGCGCAACCTCACCCGCTCCAAGCGCCTGGCCGTCTGGGTCGACCGCCCGCGGGCCCTCTACGGGTCCTGGTACGAGTTCTTCCCCCGCTCCGAGGGGGCGACCGCCACCACCGGCGGCACGCTGAAGCAGGCCGCCGAGCGGCTGCCGGCGATCGCCGACATGGGCTTCGACGTGGTCTACCTGCCGCCGATCCACCCGATCGGCCACAGCCATCGCAAGGGCCCCAACAACACCCTGCACGCCGGCCCCGACGACCCCGGCAGCCCGTGGGCGATCGGCTCGGAGGCGGGGGGCCACGACGCCGTCCATCCCGACCTCGGCACCATCGACGACTTCGACGCCTTCGTGGCCAGGGCCGACGAGCTGGGCCTGGAGGTCGCGCTCGACTACGCCCTGCAGTGCTCGCCGGACCACCCCTGGGTCAAGCAGCACCCGGACTGGTTCCGCATCCGGCCGGACGGCTCGGTCGCCTGCGCCGAGAACCCACCCAAGATCTACCAGGACATCTACCCGCTGAACTTCGACAGCCCCGACGCCCCGGCGCTGCATGCCGCCTGCAAGGCGATCCTCGACCACTGGATCGCCCACGGCGTGCGGATCTTCCGGGTCGACAACCCCCACACCAAGCCGGTGCAGTTCTGGGAGTGGCTGGTCGCCGCCGTCAAGGCCGAGCATCCCGACGTGGTGCTGCTGGCCGAGGCGTTCACCCGCCCGCCGATGATGAAGGTGCTCGCCAAGGTCGGCTTCACCCAGTCCTACACCTATTTCACCTGGCGCAACGGCAAGGCCGAACTGGAGGAGTACCTGACGGAGCTGGCCCACTCGGAGTCCGCCGAGTACATGCGGCCCAACGTCTTCGTCAACACCCCCGACATCCTCCACGCGTATCTGCAATCCGGCGGCCCGCCGGCCTTCAAGGTGCGGGCGGTGCTGGCCTCGACGCTGTCGCCCTCCTGGGGGGTCTACTCGGGCTACGAGCTGTTCGAGCACCAGCCGGTCCGGCCCGGCTCCGAGGAGTACCTGGACTCGGAGAAGTACCAGTACCGGCCGCGCGACTGGTCGCAGCCGTCGCTGGCCCCCTACCTGACCAGGCTGAACGAGATCCGGCGGGCGCACCCGGCACTGCACTGGCTGCGCAACCTCCGCTTCCACCTGGTGGACTCCCCCGACGTCATCGCCTTCTCCAAGCGGGCCGGCGAGGACGCCGTGCTGGTGGTCTGCAACCTCGACCCGCACCACCCCCACGACACCTTCGTGCACCTGTGGATGCCCGCCCTCGGCCTGGACTGGGACGCCGGCGCCTTCGACGTCCGCGACGAGCTGACCGGCCAGACCTGGACCTGGCACGGCACCTCCAACTGGCTTCGCCTCGACCCGGCCGTGGAGCCGGCCCACGTGCTCCACGTCCGCCCCAGGTAGCAACCCCGATGACCGAGCTGGAGACGGCCCTTGCCGAGTTCCTGCCAGGCCAGCGCTGGTTCGCCGGCAAGGGCAGGCCGGTCGGCGAGGTCCGGGTCGAGGCCTCGGTGCCGTTGCGCACCGCCCACCCGAGCCTGCACGCGGTGGTGGCGGCGGTCGCCTACACCGACGGCGGGGTCGAGCGCTACCACCTGCCGATGGGCAACGACCGCGGCATCGAGGCGAGGCAGTTCAGGGAACACCACCCGGACGCGGTGATCCTGCAGGCCAAGGGGCCCAAGGGCGGGCTGTTCTACGACGCGGTCCGCGACGAGCGGCTCGGCTCCGTCTACCTCGACATGCTCGCCCGCGCGGCCAACGTCGAGGAGTTGCGCTTCTACCGGGCGCCGGAGTGGACCGAGACGCTGCGCGGCCCAGGGCGCCTGATCGACGCCGAGCAGTCCAACTCCTCGCTGGTCTTCGGCAACCGCCTCATCCTCAAGCTGTTCCGGCTGCTGCAGCCGGGCGAGAACCCCGAGCTCGAGGTGACCAGGGCGCTGGCGGCCAACGGGTTCGAGTCCTGCCCGGCACCGCTGGGCTGGATCGAGGGGCTCGGCTCCACCCTCGGGATCCTGCAGCGGTTCTACGCGGGCGGCGTGGAGGGCTGGCGGCTGGCCACCGAGCGGGCCGCGGACCACTACGAGTCGGAGCGGGGAGATGCCGGCAACTTCGCCGGCGAGGCGCGGGCGCTGGGCCGGCTCACCGCCGAGCTGCACCGCGCCCTGGCGGAGGCGCTGCCGAAGGTGGCCGAGGGCCGGCCCGACCTCGGCAGGCTCGGGGCCCGCCTGCTCGGCCAGCTCACCCAGGTGACCGCGCTGGTGCCGGAGCTGGCCGGCTACCGCGACGCCATCCAGGAGGTCTACGACAAGGCGGAGGCGGCCGGGGGCGGCAGCCGCCACCTGCAGCGCATCCATGGCGACTACCATCTCGGCCAGGTGTTGCGGGTGGAGGAGCGCTGGATGGTGCTCGACTTCGAGGGCGAGCCGGCCCGCAGCCTGGCGGAGCGGCGCAAGCTGGCCAGCCCGCTGCAGGACGTGGCCGGGATGCTCCGCTCCTTCGACTACGCCGCCTTCCAGCCGCTGGTGCTCGGCGAGGACCCGGACACCCCCGGGCCGAGCCAGCAGGAGCTGGCCCGGTTCGAGGCGCCGGCGGCGGCTTGGATCGGGGCCAACCGGGAAGCCTTCCTGGAGGGCTACCTGGAGGCGGCCGGCGAGTCCGGCTGGCTGGCCGGCGACCACGAGCTGCTGCTCCGCGCCTTCGAGCTCGACAAGGCGGTGTACGAGGTGATGTACGAGGCCAGGCATCGGCCGGCATGGCTGCAGATCCCACTCGGCGGCATCCGGCGGCTGCTGGGAGCGCAACCATGACGATGACCAAGGAAGAGGTCCAGCGGCTGGTCCGGGGCGAGCACCACGAGCCCCACCGGCTGCTCGGCGCCCATCTGGAAGACGGCCGGGTGGTGATCCGGGCGTTCCGCCCCGACGCCACCGAGGTGGTCGCGCTGGTTGGGCCGGAGGGGTCCGGGGAACGGGTGAAGCTGGACCAGGTGCATCCGTCCGGGCTGTTCGAGGGGGCGCTGCGGCGCACGTCGATCCCCGACTACCGGCTGGAGATCGGCTACCGGGACGCCACCTTCACCATCGACGACCCCTACCGCTTCCTGCCCACCATCGGCGAGCTGGACCAGTACCTGCTCGGCGAGGGCAGGCACGAACGGCTCTGGCAGCGGCTCGGCGCCCACGAGATCACCGTGGACGGCGTGGCGGGCACCGCGTTCGCGGTCTGGGCGCCCACCGCGCGCGCGGTGCGGGTGGTCGGCGACTTCAACTCCTGGGACGGACGGCTGCATCCGATGCGGGCGCTCGGCGCCTCCGGGGTGTGGGAGCTGTTCGTGCCGGGGGTCGCCACCGGCGCCAGGTACAAGTACGAGCTGATCACCAAGGCCGGCGAGCTGAGCCTCAAGGCCGACCCGCTGGCCTTCGCCACCGAGGCCCCGCCCGCCACCGCCAGCGTCGTCTACCGCTCCGGCTACACCTGGGGCGACGAGGCGTGGTTGGCGGGCAGGCAGCAGCGCAACGGGATCGGCGCGCCCATCTCCATCTACGAGGTCCACCTCGGCTCCTGGCGCCACGGCCTCTCCTACCTGGAGCTGGCCGAGCAGCTCCCGGACTACGTGGCCGACCTCGGCTTCACCCATGTGGAGTTCATGCCGGTGGCCGAGCACCCCTACGCCCCGTCCTGGGGCTACCAGGTGTCGGCCTACTACGCGCCCACCGCTCGCTTCGGCACTCCCGACGAGTTCCGCCAGCTGGTCGACGCGCTCCACCGGCGCGGCATCGGCGTGATCGTGGACTGGGTGCCCGCGCACTTCCCGCGGGACGCGTTCGCGCTGGCCCGGTTCGACGGGACGGCCCTGTACGAGCACGAGGACCCGCGCCGCGGCGAGCACCCCGACTGGGGCTCGCTGGTGTTCAACTTCGGCCGCAACGAGGTGCGCAACTTCCTGGTGGCCAACGCCCTGTACTGGCTGGAGGAGTTCCACGTCGACGGGCTGCGGGTGGACGCGGTCGCCTCGATGCTGTACCTCGACTACTCCCGCCAGCCGGGCGAGTGGGTGCCGAACGAGTTCGGCGGCAACGAGGACCTGGACGCGGTCGCGTTCCTCAAGGAGTTCAACACCGTGGTGTACCGGGAGCAGCCGGGCACGGTGACGGTGGCGGAGGAGTCAACCGCCTGGCCGAGCGTGTCCCGGCCGGTCTACCTCGGCGGGCTCGGCTTCGGCTTCAAGTGGAACATGGGCTGGATGCACGACACCCTGCTGTACGTCTCGAAGGACCCGATCTACCGTCGCTTCCACCACCACCAGCTCACCTTCTCGTTGATCTACGCGTTCAGCGAGAACTTCATCCTGCCCATCTCCCACGACGAGGTGGTGCACGGCAAGGGCTCGCTGCTCGGCAAGATGCCGGGCGACACCTGGCGGCGGTTCGCCAACCTGCGCGCCTACCTCGCGTACATGTGGGCCCACCCCGGCAAGCAGCTGCTGTTCATGGGCTGCGAGCTGGCCCAGGAGGCCGAGTGGTCGCACGAGCGCTCGATCGACTGGGAGGCGCTGGCCAACCCCAACCACCGCGGCGTACAGGACCTGGTGCGCGACCTGAACCGCGCCTACCGCGACCACCCGGCGCTGTGGGAGCGCGACAGCGCCCCTGAGGGGTTCTCCTGGATCGACCCCAACGACGTCGACGACAACGCGCTGTCGTTCATCCGCTGGTCGGCGTCGGGGGAGCCGCTGGTCTGCCTGTGCAACTTCTCGCCCGTGCCGCGCGAGGACTACCGGGTGGGGCTGCCGAAGGTGGGCAGCTGGACCGAGGTGGTGAACACCGACTCCGACTCCTACGGCGGCAGCAACGTCGGCAACCTCGGGGTGGTCGAGGCCGAGCCGATCGAGTGGGACGGCCAGCCCGCCTCCGCCCGGGTCACCCTGCCACCGCTGGCCACCGTCTGGCTCGCCCCGGCGTGAGCCTTCCCCCACTGGGCCCTCGGCTGGTGGAGGGCGCCGCGGCGTTCGGCGTCTGGGCGCCCGAGGTCGGCTCCCTGGCGGTGCGCCTGGGGAGCCGGACCGTCCCGCTGCAGCCGGGCGAGCGCGGCACCTTCCACGGGACGGTCGACGGGGCCAGGGCGGGCGACGACTACCTGCTGGTGCTCGACGGCGAGCGCGAGCGGCCCGACCCGCGCTCCCGCTTCCAGCCGCACGGCCCGCACGGCCCGTCGCGGCTGGTCGACCCCGGTCCGCCGCCGGCCCCGTTCACCCCGCCGGCCCTGCGCGAGCTGATCTTCTACGAGCTGCACTGCGGCACCTTCACCCCGGAGGGGACCTTCGACGCGGCCGCCGGCAAGCTCGGCCACCTGGCCGACCTGGGCGTCACCGCGGTCGAGATGATGCCGGTGGCCGCCTTCCCCGGCGAACGCGGCTGGGGCTACGACGGCGTCGACCTGTACGCGGTCCACGCCGCCTACGGCGGCCCTGCCGCCTTCCGCCGTTTCGTCGACGCCTGCCACGCGGCCGGGCTGGCGGTCGTCCTGGACGTCGTCTACAACCACCTCGGCCCGGACGGGAACTACCTGGCCGACTTCGGTCCCTACTTCACCGACCGCCACGTCACCCCGTGGGGCCGGGCGGTCAACCTGGACGGACCCGGTTCGGACTTCGTGCGCGGGTTCGTGCTCGACAACGCCGAGATGTGGGTGCGCGACCACGGCGTGGACGGGCTGCGCCTTGACGCCGTCCACGCCCTGCACGACGCCAGCTCCGTGCACCTGCTGGAGGAGCTGTCCGGGCGGGTCCACCTGGCCAAGGCGGGCGCGGTCGTGGTCGCCGAGAGCGCCGTGCACCAGCCGTCGCTGGTCACCCGGCAGGGGATCGACGCCATCTGGAGCGACGACCTGCACCACGCCCTGCACGTCGCGGTGACCGGCGAGACCGCCGGCTGGTACGACGGCTTCCAGGGCCTGGACAAGCTGGCCAAGGCGCTGCACGCCGGCTGGGTGTGGACCGGCGAGTACTACCCGGCGGCGGACCGCCGCCACGGCCGCGACCCGGTCGGGCTCGGCGGGGAGCGCTTCGTGGTCTACAGCCAGAACCACGACCAGATCGGCAACCGCGCCTTCGGCGAACGGCTGGCCGCCCTCGCCGGACCGGAGCTGGACGCCGTTGCCGGTGTGCTGGTCGCCTGCTCGCCGTACCTGCCGCTGCTGTTCCAGGGCCAGGAGTGGGGCGAGACGCGCCCGTTCCTGTTCTTCACCGACCACCGGCCGGAGGTGGCCAAGGCGGTGCGGCGCGGCCGCGCCGCCGAGTTCGCCGCCTTCGACTGGGCCGACGAGGTGCCGGACCCCAACGACCCCGCCAGCTTCCAGCGCTCCAAGCTGGACTGGAGCCGGGCGGGCGGGCCGATCCAGCGGCTGTGGCAGGCCCTGCTCCGCCTGCGCCGCGAGGTGCCCGCCCTCGGCAACTGCCGCCGCGACCTGGCCAGCGCCACCGCCGACCCGCAGCGGCGGTTGCTCACCCTGGAGCGGGCCGATCCGTCGGGCTCGTGGGCGCTGGTGGTGGCCAATCTCGGCGCCCACGCCCAGCCGCCTCCGGTCGACCCCGGCGAGCTGCGAGAACGGCTCGCGACCCGGCCGCGTTTGTCCAACGGCGACCTTTGCGGCGCGAGCGCCATCGTATGGACAACTTGACTGGTTTGACGGCGCCCCATCAGGAGGAGGTACAACTGCCCTTCGGGAACGGGGGGGCAACCGGAAGGAGTGGCATGGCGGCCAGAATGGAAATGGAGAGGCTCGGCCTCGGCCGCCTGGAGCGGCTGGACCTCAGATCGTTCTGGGGCGAGCAGCTGCCGGACCTGACCCCCTGGTTCCTCCAGAACATCGACCTGCTGAGCGAGACGCTCGGCATCGACATCACCCCCGTCGAGCAGGAGATCAACGTCGACAGCGGCGCCTTCAAGGTGCTCGGCACCGACGGCCTCGGCCGTCCCATCGTGATCGAGAACCGCCTGGAGGCGACCGACGACCGGCAGCTCGGCCAGCTGATCGTGCACGCCTCCGCCCTCGAGGCGGCGGTGGTGATCTGGGTCGCTCCCCATTTCCACGACGAGTTCCGCCGTGGGCTGGAGTGGCTCAACGACCGCACCGACAAGAAGGTCGACTTCTTCGGGGTCGAGATCGGCCTGGTCCGCATCGGGCGCTCGCTGCCCGCGCCGGTGCTCGACGTGGTGGTGCAGCCGCGCAACTGGCGCCAGGCGGGCCGGCGGCGCGTGCCGCTGCCGACGGCGCCGCCACCTCCGGCGCCCGCGGCGCCGCCACCCCCGGTCCCCACCCCGCCGCCCCGCCACCAGGCCCGGCCCCCCGAGCCGCCCCCGCGGGCCGACCCGTTCGCCCCGCCGGAGCCGTTCGCGCACATGGCTCAGGCCACCGCGCCGCCGCCGCCGCCGTTCCCGGATCCCGTCCCAGCGGCCCCGCCGCCCCCCCCGATGGCGCCGCCGCCAATGGCACCCCCGCCCGTGGCGCCCGCCGCGCCTCCGTCCGAGCCGCCGCCGATGGCCTCCGAGACCGCCGGCGGGCTGCAGCCGGCAGAGCTCCGCCACCGGTTCTTCGAGGCGATGTTCGACTCGGTCGCCATCCGCCGTCCCGGCTTCCGCATCCCCAAGTTCGGCTACGAGAACTGGGTGGGCTTCGCCGCCGGGCCGTTCGGCTTCTACGACGTCGCCTTCACCGCCAACGGCGCCGTCCGCGCCGGCGTCTACCTGGACATGCAGGAGCGCACCGCCACCAAGCGGCTGTTCGACGACCTGTTCTCCGAGCGCCTCGCGATCGAGACCGCGGTCGGCCGGATCCTCTCGTGGGAGCGGCTCGATGACCGCCGCGCCTCCCGGATCGTCGACTACCGGGAGGTCCGCGACCTCGCCAGCCGGGAGGAGCGACGGGCGGTGGCCGACTGGGCGGCCGAGACGGTGGTCAAGCTGATGGAGGCCCTCGACGACCGCCTGCGCTCGACCGCGCAGGTCCTGCTGTCTCGGGTCCAGGGCGGGGTCTGACCGCCCCACAGGTGGACGCCGACGACCTGGAGAGGCCGGAGGGCCAGGCGCTCGACCTGGCCGCGCTCGAGCGGGAGGCGCGAGGGCGCCTCGACCCCGCCGTCTACGACTACGTGGCGGGCGGCGCCGGCGCCGAGCTGACCCTGGCCGACAACCTGGCCGCCTGGGCCCGGCTGCGCCTGCGGCCGCGGGTGCTGCGCGACGTGCGCCAGGTCGACACCGCCACCACCCTGCTCGGCACGCCGTTGCCGAACCCGATCCTGGTCGCCCCGACCGGCTACCACGGGCTGGTCCATCCGGAGGGGGAGGCCGCCACGGCCGCCGGGGCGGCCGCCGCCGGCAGCCTCATGGTGGTCTCCACCCAGGCCAACCGCTCGGTCGAAGAGGTGGCCGCCGCCGCCCCCGGCGCGCCGCGCTGGTTCCAGGTCTACGTCCACACCGACCACGAGTTCACCGAGGAGCTGGCGGGCCGGGCGGCCGCGGCCGGCTACTCGGCCCTGGTCCTCACCGCCGACCTGCCGGTGTTCGGCAACCGCCTCAGGGACACGCTGCAGTTCCCGCCCGGGATGGTGCTCGGTAACGCGGTGCGACGCTACGGCAGCAGCGGCGCGGACATCCCGGCGCACGTCAGCCGCTTCGACGCCGGCCTCACCCCCGCCACCATCGCCTGGCTACGGCGTTCCGGGCTGCCCGTGCTGGTCAAGGGCGTGCTGCGCGGCGACGACGCCGAGGCGTTCGTGGCCGCCGGGGCGGCCGGCATCGTGGTCTCCAACCACGGCGGCCGGCAGCTGGACGGCGCGCTGGCGGCCGCCGACGCGCTCCCCGAGGTGGTGGCGGCGGTCGGCGGCCGCGTGCCGGTGCTGGTGGACGGCGGCGTGCGGTGGGGTACCGACGTGGTGAAGGCACTCTCGCTCGGGGCCGGCGGGGTGCTGGTGGGCCGGCCGGTGGTATGGGGCCTCGCCAGCGGCGGCGCCGAGGGGGTGCGGCGGGTGCTGCTGGGCTTCCAGCAGGAACTGGCACGGGCGATGGCCCTGTGCGGCGCGACCAGCCTGGCCGACCTCACCCCCGACCTGATCGCCCGGAAGTGAGGCATGCCGCCGGGGGCGAATAGGCCGTCCGCCCGATGCCGCCTCGCCTACCTTAGCCGCACTCTGGTACCTGGAAGACCGAACCTCCTTGGGAATCGGAGATGGCGATGCGCAGGCGAATCACCAAGCCGGCAGCGCGCTTCCGTCGGCGGCGCGCCAGGCTCGACTGGTACTGGCAGATCTACGAGCCGATCGTGCCCGCCCTGCGGGGCTGGCCGGTGACGCCGCCGCGGGCGCGGCGCTGAGGCGGGCGCTCCTGCGGGCCGGGGACTGTCACACCCCCCAGATAGGCTGACACCATCCACCGTCGTTTGCCGGTGTTGTAGTCCGGGGTGTCGTCACAGACCGGAGGGAGCCGTGCACCCGTACCTGCTCGAAGACCTCGTGACCGACCGCATCGACGAGCTCCACCGCCAGGTGGCCAGGGAGCGGCGCTCCGGCACGCTCCGCCACCCCACCCCCGCGGGCAGGGTGACCGCCCGATCGCTCCGCGCGGTCGGGTTCTGGCTGGTCGGGGCCGGGCTGCGGCTGGCCATGGCCGGCGCCGGCCGGGGCGGCATCCGCGACCGGTAGGGTGGGCGCATGCGATCGGCCAAGCCGGCCCCGCCGCCCGCCGAGGGTGGCAGCCGGTACCGCGACGGCGTCCGCGCGGCCGCCCCCCTGGTGATCGCGGTGGCCGCGTTCGGCGTGTCGTTCGGGGTCCTCGCCCGCTCCACCGGGATGGGGCGGCTGGCCCCGATCGTGATGTCGCTGACCACCTTCGCCGGCTCGGCGCAGTTCGCGGCCACCTCGATCCTCGGTGCCGGCGGTGGCGTGGCGGCCGCGATCGCGGCGGCCGTTCTGCTGAACCTCCGGTACGGGCCGATGGGGCTGTCGGCCGCCCAGGCGCTGGACGGGCCGTGGTGGCGGCGGCTGCTCACCGCTCAGTTGGTGGTCGACGAGTCCTGGGCGCTCGCCCAGCGGGAAGACGGCCGCATCGACCGCCGGCTGCTGATCGGCGCTGGCCTGGCGCTGGGCGCCGGCTGGATCTGTGGCACCACCGTCGGCGTGCTCGCCGGCGACCTGGTGGCCGACCCGTCCTCGCTCGGGCTGGACGCCGCCTTCCCGGCCCTGTTCCTCGCGCTGCTGGTCGGGCAACTGGCTCGACGCGAGACACAGACCACCGCGGGCGAAGGGCGATCAGAGCGGCCCGTTACGGTCTCGCGTCGAGCCAGTTGGCTGCGCGACCGCACCCGGGTGCTGGCGGCCGTGGTCGGCGGCGCCATCGCCCTGGCGCTGCTGCCGGTCGCCGGTCCGGGCGTGCCGATCGTCGCCGCCAGCCTGGCCTGCCTGGTCGGGGCGAGGCGCTCGTGACCGCCGTGTGGGTCACGGTGGCGGTGGTCGGCCTCGCCACCGTGGCGATCAAGGCGGCCGGACCGGTGCTGGTCGGCACCCGCCAGCTCCCGCCGCGCGTCCGGTCCGCCCTCGAGCACCTGGCCCCGGCCCTGCTGGCCGCGCTGGTGGTCACCCAGGCCGTCGGCGGCGACGACGGCTTCGCGATCGACGCCCGCCTCGCCGGCCTGGCGGCCGCCGCCGTCGCCTTGGCGCTCCG
>DASYRU010000099.1:0-2604 GCA_036004165.1 Actinomycetota bacterium | reverse complement strand
GAGGGAGGACCCACCCTCAACGGGCAGCTCGCCGCCGCCGGGTTGCTGGACGAGCTGTGCCTGACGGTGTCGCCGCTGCTGGTCGGCGGCGACGCCAAACGGGTCCTGGCGGGGCCGCTGCTGCCGGTCCCGCGGGAGCTGCCGCTGCGCTCCGCCTGCGAGCAGGACGGGTTCCTCTTCCTGCGTTACCGCGCCGCATAGCACCGCCACGTCCCCCACATCGAGCGGCCCGGCGCCTTCGTAGACCGCTCGCCGAGCGCAGCGCGCGCGGGTAGGCTCCCCGGGGTGCACACCGGGAGGGCTATGGGCGCGGTCGCTGCGGGGCTGCTGGCCGGCGCGGTCGCCGACCGGGTCGCCGGCGACCCGCGCCGCGGGCATCCGGTGGCGGCCTTCGGCCGGCTGGCGGCGGCGCTGGAGCGGCGCGCCTGGCGGCCGAGCCGGAGCGCCGGCGCCGTCCACGTTCTGGCGCTGGTCGGCGGCGCCGCCGCCGCGGGGGCGTGGGCCGACCGGCGGCTGCGGCGGCGGCCGGCGGCGCGGGCGCTGCTGGTCGCGCTGACCACCTGGGCCGCGCTCGGCGGGCGCTCGCTGGCGCTGGCCGGCCGCGAGCTGGGCGAGGCGGTGCGGGCCGGCGACCTGGAGCGGGCCCGCGGGCTGGCGCCCACCCTGGTCGGCCGCGACCCCAGCGGGCTCGGCGCCACCGAGCTGTGCCGCGCCGCGGTCGAGTCGGTCGCGGAGAACACCGCCGACGCGGTGGTCGGCCCGCTGCTGTGGGGCGCCGTCGCCGGCCCGGCGGGCGTGGCCGCCTACCGGGCCGCCAACACCCTCGACGCCATGGTGGGGCACAGGAGCCCCCGCTACCTGCGCTTCGGCTGGGCCGCCGCACGCCTGGACGACCTGCTCACCTGGCCAGCGGCGGGGCTGGCGGCCGCGCTGGCCTGCCTGCTGGCGCCCGCCGCCGGCGGGGACGGGCGGCGCGCCTGGCGGACCCTGCGGCGCGACGGCGGCGCCCACCCCAGCCCCAACGCCGGCCGCATGGAGGCTGCCTTCGCCGGCGCGCTCGGGGTACGGCTCGGCGGCAGCAACCGCTACGGCGACCGGGTCGAGCAGCGCCCGCAGCTCGGCGACGGCCCGCCGCCAGGCCCCGACGACCTGGAGCGTGCCGTCCGCCTGTCCCTGCTGGTCGGGGCGGCGGCGACCGCGCTGGCGGTGGCGGCGCGCCGGTGAGGGGGCTGCTGGTCGCCGGCACCGCCTCCGACGCGGGCAAGAGCGTGGTGGTCGCCGGCATCTGCCGCTGGCTGGTGCGGCAGGGGATCAAGGTCACCCCGTTCAAGGCCCAGAACATGGCCCTGAACTCCGCGGTCACCCCCGACGGCGCGGAGATCGGCCGCGCCCAGGTGGCGCAGGCCGCCGCCGCCAGGGTCGCGCCGGAGGCGGCGATGAACCCGATTCTGCTGAAGCCGACCGGCGAGCGCGCCAGCCAGGTGGTGGTCATGGGCCAGCCGCTCGCCGAGGTCGACGCCCGCGCCTACCAGCGGCTCAAGCCGCGGCTGCGGACGGTGGTGCTGGAGGCGCTCGCCAGCCTGCGGGAACGCTTCGACGTGGTGATCTGCGAGGGCGCCGGCAGCCCCGCCGAGATCAACCTCCGCGCCGGCGACCTGGTCAACATGGGCCTGGCGCGGGCCGCCGGCCTGCCGGTGGTGGTGGTCGGCGACATCGACCGCGGCGGGGTCTTCGCCAGCCTGTACGGGACGCTGGCGCTGCTGGACGCCGCCGACCAGGCGCTGGTCGCCGGCTTCCTGGTGAACAAGTTCCGCGGCGAGCAGGCGATCCTGACGCCCGGCCTGGACCGGCTGCACCGGCTCACCGGGCGGCCGGTGCTGGGCGTGCTGCCGTGGCGGCCGGGGCTGTGGCTGGACGCCGAGGACTCGCTGGCGCTGCAGGCCCCACGCGCCCCGGCGCTGCCGCCGCGCGGCGCCGACCCGCTGCTGGTCGCGGTGGTGCGGCTGCGCTGGCTGTCGAACTTCACCGACTTCGACGCGCTGGCCGCCGAGCCGGGCGTGGCGGTCCGCTTCACCGAGTCGTCGGCCGAGCTGCTCGGCGCCGACCTGGCCGTGCTGCCGGGCACCAAGGCGACCGTCGAGGACCTCGCCTGGCTGCGCGACCGCGGGCTGGACCGGGCGCTGCAGGCCAGGGCGCGCCGCGGCCAGCCGACCCTGGGGATCTGCGGCGGCTACCAGATGCTCGGCGCGCGCATCCTCGACCGGGTCGAGAGCGGCGCCGGCGAGGTGGCCGGGCTCGGCCTGCTGCCGGTCGAGACGGTCTTCCAGGCCGGCAAGGTCCTCGGCAACCCCACCGGGACCGGCTTCGGCGCGCCCGCCGCCGGCTACGAGATCCACCACGGGCGCACCAGCGCGCTCGGCGGCGAGCCGGTGCTGGCCAGCGACGGCGGCGACCCCGGCTGCCGCAGCGGCGCGGTGGTCGGCATCGCCTGGCACGGCATCTTCGAGGGCGACGAGTTCCGCCGCGCGTTCCTCGGCTGGGTCGCCGCCGAACGCGGCCTCGACTGGCTGCCCGGCGAGCGCCCCTTCGCCGCCGTGCGCGAGC
>DASYRU010000098.1:0-7060 GCA_036004165.1 Actinomycetota bacterium | reverse complement strand
CGCGCAGGACCTCCCCGCACTCGGCGGCCAGCACCCCGCGGCGGACCTCGACCCGGTGCGGCAGGCGCGGGTCGCGGACCAGGTCGAACAGCGACGTCACCGCTCCCGCCTTGGGGTCGTCGGCGCCGAACACCAGCCGCGCGACCCTCGCCTGGACCATCCCCCCGGCGCACATCGAGCACGGCTCCAACGTGACCACCAGCGTGCAGCCGTCCAGCCGCCAGCTCCCCAGCGCCCGGGCGGCCGCCCGCAGCGCCTCCAGCTCGGCGTGCGCCGTCGGGTCGCCGGCCTGCTCGCGGCGGTTGCGGCCACGGCCGAGCTCGACCCCGTCCGGGCCCACCACCACCGCCCCGACCGGCACGTCGCCGTACCCCGGGGCGGCCCGCGCCTCGTCGAGCGCCACCCGCATCCAGTCCTCGTCGTGCTCCATGACCCTTACGATGCCGCTTCGGCCGGACACGCCGCCATACGCTGCCGGCGGACAGCGAGGCCATCCTGCATGACTAGCCTGGACGACCGGCTTGCGCCCCTATCACTAGGCCAAACGGCTCAACTTGGGTTTAGCCCTCGACGCCGCCCGCCACCTCCAGGGAGACTGCGGCCCGCAAGGGGGGGCACCAAGGGGGGGCCCGAACCTCGCTGGGGCGATGGGTAGCGGACAGTTCGCGTAGCGGACACCGCCATCCATCGCCTCGGTGCTTTCCGGGTCGTGCCCGCTTCTGACCAGCGATGACGGCCGCCGGCGGGCGCTATGCTACCGGTGATGGGCCAACACCAGCGGGGCTTGATCACCGGGGCGACCGCCACCGAGATCGCCGACAGCATCGAACGGGCCGTGCGCCAGGCCCGGCTCGGGCCGGGCGACCGCCTCCCCTCGATCCGCGAGCTCGGAATCCGGCTCGATGTCAGCCCGACCACCGTGGCGGCGGCCTACGGGCGGCTCCGCTCCCGCGGCCTGGTCACGGCAAGGGGCCGCGGCGGGACGGTCGTCGCCGCGCGGCCGCCGCTGCCGGTCGGCGGGCCCGTCCCCATCCCCCACGGCGTCCGCGACCTCACCCCCGGCACGGCCGACCCGCGGCTGCTGCCCCCGCTCGACGCGGCCCTCGCCGGCGTCGACCGGCGCCACCACCTCTACGGCGAGGACCCGGTCATGCCCGAGCTGGCCGCACTGGCCGAAGCCCAGTTCCGGTCCGACGGCGTCCCGGCCGCCGGGCTGGCGGTGGTCGGCGGTGCCCTCGACGGGGTGGAGCGGATCCTCCAGTCGCACCTCCGCCCCGGCGACCGTGTGGCGGTGGACGACCCCGGCTTCCCGCCCACCCTCGATCTGGTGCGCGCGCTCGGCCTTCGGGCTGAGCCGGTGCCCCTCGACGACGACGGCCCCCTGCCCGACGGGCTTGCCGAGGCGCTCGCCGGCGGCTGCCTGGCCCTGGTGACCTCGCTGCGGGCGCAGAACCCGACCGGGGCGGCCGCCACCGCGGCCCGTGCCGCCGAGCTCCGACGGGTCCTCGACCGCCACCCCGAGGTGCTGGTCGTGGAGGACGACCACGCCGGACCGGTGGCCGGCGCGCCCGGCGTCACCCTCGCCACCCCCGAGCGGCCCCGCTGGGCCCACGTCCTCTCGGTGTCAAAGTGGCTCGGCCCCGACCTTCGCCTGGCGGTGCTGACCGGGGACGCCCGGACCGTCGCCCGGGTCCAGGGCAGGCAGCTGCTCGGGACCGGCTGGGTCAGCCACCTCCTGCAGGAGATCACGGTCGCCCTCTGGTCGGCACCCGACGGCCCGGCGCTGCTGGAACGGGGACGCGACACCTACCGGCGCCGGCGCGACGCCCTGGCGGGCGCCCTTGCCGTCCACGGCATCGAAGCGCACGCCAGGTCGGGGATGAACGTCTGGATCCCGGTCGTCGAGGAGGGCGCGGTGGTGCAGCGCCTCCTCGGCGCCGGCTGGGCGGTGCGGGCCGGCGAGCGCTTCCGGCTGCGCAGCCGCCCGGGCATCCGGGTCACCGTCTCCACCCTCGACGTCGCCGAGGCCGGCCGGCTCGCCGCCGACATCGCCGCCGCCCTCACCCCAGGCCGCCGCACCCAACTCGCCTAGCGGGGCCGACAGGTGGACAATCCGAGGTTAGGATTCCCAAGCTGACGGCCATGGCCATGACGGAGGTCGAGGATGAAGGTGATGGGCAAGCTCGGGATGGCCCTTGGGGTCGCCGTCGGATACGTCCTCGGCGCACGGGCCGGCAGGGAACGCTACGAGCAGATCGCCGCGAGCGCCCGCCAGATCATGGACAAGCCGCAGGTCAAGCGGGTGGTGGAGAGCGCCCCTGAGACCGCTCAGGCGCGGGTCGAGCAGATCGCCAACAAGGCCGCCGATGCCGTCCACACGGCTGGCGACCGGGTCGCCCCGAACGACGCCGCCGCCCCGGCGGCCCCCAGCGACAACGCACCCGCCGCCGGGCGCACCGCCAAGGGGCGCACCAAGAGCACCTAGACGAGCAGACAGCGCACCGGGGGCAGGCCGTCCGCGACCCGCGCCCAGCTGACGCCGGCGTCCTCGGAGGCGAACACCTCGCCGTCGGCGGTGCCGAAGGCGACGGTCGAGGCTGCGGCGGCGACGCAGGCGGTGTCGAGGTTGCCCTGGAACCATTCGGGCAGCCCGTCCTGGCAGCGTTCGAACGGCGTGCCCGGCTCGGCGTCGAGCGGCCGCCGGTACAGGGCGGCGTGGCCGCCCCGCGGCCCGGTCGAGCAGGAGACGGCGACGGTGTCGCCGGCCAACGCGACCGCACGGCAGTAGACGGCATGCAGCCCCTCGGTGAGGAACCTCCAGCTCCGGCCGCCGTCCGAGCTGTCGGCGAGACCGCGGGCGGTTGCGGCCAGCACCCGAGCGGGGTCCCCGGGGTGGACCAGCACCTGGTGGACGTCGGCGTCCACCTCGATGGTCGGCCGCCAGGTCAGCCCGCCGTCGGCAGAGGTCGGGATCCCACCCACGTGGACGTTCACCCACAGGGCGCCGTCGGACCCGACCGCGATCGAGCGGACGTCGGGGGGACCGCCCCACGGCGTGTACCAGCCGTCCCGTCCCTCCGTCTGGTCGAACGGCTCCACCCGGCGCAGCTCCCTGCCCTCCAGGCGCAGCAGGTGGGCCTCTGCGGTGCCGGCGACCACGGTGCCGCCCGCCACGGCCAGGCAGTTCAGCCGCAGACCTGGTGCGGGGACGGCCGGCCGCTCCGGGAAGGCTCCCTGCCCGCCGCGCACTTCGCGGCCGTCGACCACCGCCCAGACCGACCCGTCGCCGCCGGCGAGCGCGCCGACGGCGTGCCCGCTGAAGGCGACCGCCGCCCCGTCGCCGACGGTGTGGAGGCCGTCGTCGGTGCCCACCAGGATCGTGCTCATGGGTCCTCCGCTGCCGCTCGACCCGACCGTGGCGGAGGCGCCGTCAGGCCGTCCTGGCGCCAGACCCGTTCTCGCTCTCGGGTCGCTCGGAGAGGCTGTCGACCAGCGCCCGGATCTCCCTGTCCGGGTAGCGGCGGTGGCCGCCCAGCGTGCGGACGAAGGGCAGCTTGCCCTCCTTGGCCCACCGGGAGACGGTCTTGGGCGACACCTGCAGCAGCGCCGCGGCTTGCGACGCAGTCAGGTGCTTGGGTTCGCTCGGCTTCGGCTGGCGCATCGAACTCCCTCGTACGGTCATGGTCCGGGACCGGACCTGCTCTTGCTCATGGCGTCTCGCCCCGGCGGGGGCACATCCCCTCTCCGGTGGTGGCCACGGCGGTATCGAACCTGGCCGACAGTCGGGCCCTCGACCCCACATCCTTGCGTGCACGTATTGCGTATGCTCGGCCGATGCATGCCCGACCTTGACGGCCAACCCGCAGGCCCCGATGGGCCATGCGCCCCTCCCTCCGGCATGCCACCCCGCACCTTCTGGGCTTCGCGGCGGCTTAGGGGCTATTGCGTTCCTAACCGCACCATAGGTGCTCAAGGGAGGTTCAGCAACCCTGGGCTCTCAAGGTATGCTTCCGGCATGTCGCCCGAATCGGGACGGTCGGTAACGTCTGAGGGGTCGTCGGCGCAGGAGCCCGGCGAGCCGCCTCTCGACGTGTTCAGCGCCCGCTGCCCTTCTCGGGCGGCCCTCGACCTGATCGCCCACAAGTGGGCCGTCCTGGTCGCCAGCAGCCTGGCCGACGGGCCCAAGCGCCACTCCAAGCTGCGCGAGCACATCGGAGGCATCTCCCAGAAGATGCTCACCCACACGCTGCGTGAGCTGGAGCGGAGCGGGCTGGTCGAGCGCCGGATCTACCCGGAGGTGCCGCCGAGGGTGGAGTACTCGCTGACGCCGCTTGGGCGCAGCCTGCGGGAGCCGGTGACGGCGCTCACCGAATGGGCCAAGGCCAACGGCGGAACGGTCGCGGCCCGCCGCAGCCGTTCGGAGTCGCCTGGAGCGGCGGTCATGTAGTCGGCGCCGCATGCAGCGCCGAGCCGCACCGATAGCTCTGGGCTTTGCGCGCCGCCCACGGCGGCCACGCAATTCCGCCAGGACCGGCTACATGACCGCCGCTCCAGCCCGGTCGGCTCGAAGGCCTGAGCGGCAACGGCGCCGCCGGAGCGGAACCTCGATGAAGACGCCGGGCCCCTCGGCCTGCAGCACCGTCTCGAACCGCTGGACGCTCACCGGGCGATCGTAACCGTCCGGCGGATTCCGCGGATATCCCGGGTCCGGGCGGGTCCGTGTTGTACCCTTCCGCCAGCTAAACGCCTCTCGACAGGTGGTGCACATGCGACGAGTCGCCGTCGCCAACCAGAAGGGCGGCGTGGGCAAGACGACGACGGTGGTGAACCTCGGTGCCGCCCTCGCCGAGCGAGGTCGCCGCGTGCTCGTGATCGACCTGGATCCGCAGGCCAACGCGAGCACCTGGCTCGGCACCGTCGACGCCCGCGCCCTGTACGAGGTCTTCGAGAACGGCGCGCCGTTGGAGAAGGCCGTACGCCCCAGCGGGGTGGAGAACCTGGACCTGGTGCCGTCCTCGTCGTGGATGACCAGGGCCGAGCGGAACGCCACCACCCAGGCCGGTGCCGAGATGATCCTGCGCCAAGCCGTCGACGAGCTGCCCGAGGACCGCTGGGACGTCATCCTGATGGACTGCCCGCCCGCCCTCGGCCTGCTCTGCTACTCGGCCCTCGCCGCCTGCACCGAGGTGCTGATCCCGGTGCAGACCCGGGTGATGCCCCTGGCGGGACTGGTCGCGCTCAGCCAGACGATCGACACCGTCAAGCTGCGCCTCAACCGCCGCCTGCGGTTGTCGGCGGTGCTCGCCTGCCAGGTCGACAAGCGCACCGCCCTGTCGAAGGAGGTCGTGGAGAGCCTGCGCGAGCGCTTCGGCGACATGGTGATGCAGACGGTCATCCGCGAGAGCGTCCGCATCGCCGAGGCACCCGGCCACCGGCTTCCGGTCACCATCTACGCCCCTGACAGCTCTGCGGCGGGCGACTATCGGGCCGCCGCGGAAGAGTTCGACACGAGGAGTGCCGCGGATGGCGAGACCCAAGCGGATGGGCGCCTACAACGCGCTCGATGAGCTGCCGCCTCCTCCCGCCCCGCCGCCGCCGGATGCGGAGGAGCCGTCCGGCAGGGTGACCGGGGTCCGCGCCTGGCTGGAGCCCGTCCCCGACCCGGCGCCGCCGCCGCGCTCCGGCCCGCCCCGGCGGTCGCGGGTGTACAACGCCCTGGACGAGATGCTGCCCGGGCCGGGCCAACCGAAGTCCGCCGGGAGCCCGCGGCCGCGGCTGCAACCGGTGCCCGACCCGGGCTGGCTGCCGAGAGCCGGCGGCCCCCGCCAGCACCTGAGCGCCTGGAACCCGCTCGACGAGCTGCCAAAGCCGGCACCGGCGACCGCGGGACCCGGGCACGAGCGGGTACGGGCCAGCTTCCGCCTGCCCGCCGACCTGGTCGAGGCGGCCAGGGACGCGGTCGCCCACCTGGCAGGGACGCCAGGGCGGACCACCATCGCCGCCCTGGCCGAACGGGCGCTGCGCGCCGAGCTCGCCCGCCTGTCGGCCGCCCACAACGGCGGCCGGCCCTTCCCCCGCCGCCCGCCCAGCCGCTAGCAGCAGGCCCTCGACCCGGGAGCTGCCGGGTCGCCAGTGCTACAGGTACGGGCCGGAGCTGGGTTCCTGGCCCTGGTCGCGGGCGGGGAGAGCGCGGCGGCGCATCTCCTCGAGCTGGTTGCGTGCGGCCATCTGCTGCGCGAACAGGGTCGCCTGGATGCCGTGGAAGAGCCCCTCGAGCCAGCCGACGAGCTGCGCCTGGGCCACCCGCAGCTCGGCCTCGCTTGGGGTTTCCTCCTCCGCGAAGGGTCTGGCGACCCGCCGCAGCTCGTCCGCCAGGTCGGGGGAAAGCCCCTCGGCCAGCTCGCCGACGGAGATGTCGTAGATCTCGCGCATCCGGGCCCGACCGGCCTCGTCGAGTGGGGCGTGGCGGACCTCCTCGAGCAGCTGCTTGACCATCGAGCCGATCCGCATGACCTTGGCCGGACTCGCGATCGTCTCGTTGGGCTGCTGCTGCTCGGGGGCCTGGCCTGCCACCACGATGCCTGGAACCGCGCCGCCGGAGGGCGGTTCGGGGGGTTGTGAGGTCATGCCGGCATCTTCGCAACATCGCGCCCAGGTCGCCACCCTCCGGCGTCATCATTGGGCTTCGGCGGGTCGGGCGGAGGGAGGCGGGATGGAGGCAGGCGCGGAGCGGGTCGCGGTCCGGGCGGGGCGGCTGGTCGACGTGGAGGCCGGCGAGGTCCGCACCGACCAGGTGCTGCTGCTCGGGGAGCGGGTCGAGGCGGTACGGGACGCCGGCGGGCCGCTGCCTGCGGGCGTGCGCGAGCTCGACCTGTCCGGCCACACGGTGCTGCCCGGGCTGATCGACTGCCACACCCACCTGGTCGGCGAGGTGCAGTCCGCCGGCATCCCCGCGGTGGACCGCACCGCCGCCCAGGAGGCGTTCAGCGGCGTCCGCAACGCCAGGGCGACGGTCATGGCCGGGTTCACCACCGTGCGGGACGTCGGGACCTTCCGGGCG
>DASYRU010000097.1:0-7973 GCA_036004165.1 Actinomycetota bacterium | reverse complement strand
TGACCGCCCGCGCCGCCCGCAGCAGGTTGTCCAGCGAGTCGGGGGTGTGGGCGTAGTCGACCAGGACCGTGAACGGCTGGCCGGCGTCGACCCGCTCGAAGCGGCCGGGCACCCCGGTGAGGCCTTCGAGGCCGGCGACGGCGGTGTCCAGGTCGATGCCGACGGCCTCGGCGGCGGCCAGCGCACCGAGCGCGTTGGCCACGTTGAAGTGGCCGGCCAGCCGGAGGCGCACCGGCCGCGAGCCGCCCGGCGCCCGCAGGCGGAACGACGCGCCCTCCAGCGAGGCGGTCACCTCGGTGGCCCGCCAGTCGGCGCCGGCACCGGTGCCGGTGGTCACGACCGCCACCTCGGCCGTCTCCGCCAGCAGGCGCCCGTAGGGGTCGTCGAGGTTGACGATCCCGAGCGGCGTGAACCCGGCGGTGAACAGCCGCCGCTTGGCCGCGAAGTAGTCGTCCAGGTCGGCGTGGAAGTCCAGGTGGTCCTGGGTCAGGTTGGTGAAGACCGCCGCCCGGAAGCGGGTGGCGTCCACCCGGTGCAGGGCCAGCCCGTGGCTGGAGACCTCCATCGCGGCCGCCTGCACGCCGGCCTCGGCCATCTCGGCCAGCAGGCGCTGCAGGTCGGGCGCCTCTGGGGTGGTGTGCAGCGCCGGCCGGCGGGCGTCGCCGAGGTGGACCTCCACGGTGCCGAGCAGACCTGGGGTGCGGCCGGCGGCCCGGAAGATCGCCTCCAGCATGAAGGTGGTGGTGGTCTTGCCGTTGGTGCCGGTCACCCCGACCAGGTCGAGGCGGCGCGAGGGGTGGTCGAAGAACTCGTCGGCAAGCGGCGCCAGCGCGGCCCTGACGGAGCCGACCAGCAGCTGGGGCGCGTCAAGGTCCAGCGGCCGCTCGACGCACAGGGCGGCAGCGCCCGCCTCCAGCGCGGCGCCGGCCAGGTCGTGACCGTCGAACCGGGACCCTGGCACGCAGCAGAACAGGGCGCCAGGGTCGACCTTGCGGGAGTCCAGCACGACGTCGGTGACGGCGGTCCCGCCGTCGCCGCGGACCTCGCCCTGGACGGCCGGGGCGAGCGAGTCGAGCGGGACGCGCCGGGACGTCAGCGTCATGAAACTAGAGGCCCGCGTCGTCGGCTCGGACGGCCGGCGGCGGGTACGCCGGCGCCCACTGGCGGCCGCCACCCGCTGCTTCACGGTCAGGGCGGCGGCCCGCGAAAGCCTAGCATCAGCGAACCGCCTTGGGCGGGAGGGTGGGCAGCACGCCCAGCCGGCGCAGGGCGGCGCCGGCGACCTCGCGGAACACCGGCGCGGCGACCACGCCGCCGTAGATCGGGGTCGGCTGGTCGAGCACCACCGCGACCACCACGGCGGGGCGCTCCGCCGGGGCGTAGCCGATGAAGCTGGCGACGTAGGCGCCCGGCAGGTAGCCCCTGCGCTTCGGGTCGACCTTCTGGGCGGTGCCGGTCTTGCCGGCCACGCGCCACTCGTCGAGCGCGGCCAGCGTGCCGGTGCCGCCCTCGCGGATCACGCCCTCGAGGATGCGGCTCAGGGTGCGGGCGGTGCGGGCCGACAGCACCCGGCGACCCGGTCGCTGCTTGGCGGGCTCGAAGCTGCCACCTGCGTCCACCATCCCCCGCAGCAGCGTGGGCGGCACCAGCACGCCGCCGTTGGCGACGGTGGCGTAGACGCTGGCCATCTGCAGCGCGGTGACGGCCACGCCCTGGCCGATGGCGTTGACCCCGAGGTCGGTGCAGCGCCAGTCCTTGAGCGGCAGGATGATGCCGGGCGACTCCCCCGGCAGGTCGACCCCGGTCCGCCGTCCGTAGCCGAAGTCGACCTCGGCCTTGGCCAGCCGCTGCGGCCCGAGCGCCCGTGCCACCTGGATGGTGCCGATATTGGACGACTGGGCGACCACGTCGGCGAAGCTCAGCACCTCGGTGCCGTGCCCGTGGGCGTCGTGGAAGGTCTTCACCCCCGGGCAGAGGTTGAGGGCGGGCGGCACGGTGATGCGGCTGCGCGGGGTGACCACGCGGTGCTCGAGGGCTGCCGCGGCGGTGATCGTCTTGTTGGTCGAGCCCGGCTCGTAGATGTCGCTGACCGCCCGGTTCTTGCGCGCCTCCGGCCGGCTGCGCTGGAAGCGGTTGGGGTCGAAGGTGGGGACGTTGGCCATGGTCAGCACCTGGCCGCTGCGCGGGTCCAGCACCAGCACCGAGCCGGCCTTGGCGTGGAACTGCTTGACGGCCCTGGCCAGGGACTGCTCGGCGAGGTACTGGAGGTGCTGGTCGATGGTGAGGACCAGGTCGGTCCCGGCCTCGGGGGACTCCCGGGAGCGCTGGCCCTGGGGGATGACCCGGCCGTGCGGGTCGCGCTCCAGCAGCACCTGGCCGGCGTGGCCGCGCAGCAGCGCGTCGTACTGCTGCTCGACCCCGGCGAGGCCCTTGCCGTCGTCGCCGACGAAGCCGAGCACCTGGGCGGCGACCGAGCCGGACGGGTAGCTGCGGACGGTGTCGCCGAGCACACCGATGCCGGGCAGCTTCAGCCTTGCCACCGCCTCGCCCTGCTGCACCGGGAGCCGGCGGGCCAGGTAGATCCATGGGGTCTTGGAGGCGAGCCGGCGCTGGATCCGGGCAACCGGCCGGCCCAGCAGGGGGGCGAGCCGGCGGGCGGTGGCCGCCTTGTCGCGGACCAGGCGCGGCTGGGCGTAGACGGTGCGGGCCGGGACCGACAGCGCCAGGTCGTCGCCGTTGCGGTCGAAGATGCGGCCCCTGGTCGCCGGCAGCTCGATGGTGTGCAGGCGCTGCCTGGCCGCCGCCTGGTCCAGCGAGCCGGCATCCAGCACCTGCAGCACGATCAGGCGGCCGGAGATCGCCGAGAAGGCGAGGACGCTGAGGATCAGCAGCGCCAGCAGCCGGCGGCGGCCGTCGCGGCGCCGGCGGGCACGCCGCCGCGGCGGGGGCCGGCGACGTCTGGTCTGCGGCACCGCGTTCCCTCCGCTCTCTCGTGTGGCTGGGACCGGTCGGCTGGTGGCGGGCTACGGCTCCGCCAGGTAGCGCTTGAGCGGGAAGGGGTCCTCGAGGGTCGTGCCGGCCGGGTCGGCGCCGGGTGCGGCACGGGCCCCGGGGGCGGCGGGGGAAGACGCCGCCCCCGGGGAGGCCGTGCCGCGGTCCCGCGCCCGCGACCCTGGCCAGGCGACCAGTCGCGCCCGGCCTTCAGGGACCAGGCCGGCGGCGGCGGCCTCGCGGGCGATGCGGGACGGGGCCTTGAGGCGGTCGACCTCCGCCTGGAGGCTGGTCCAGCGGCTCTCGGCGGCGCGGCTGTCGCGCTCGAGCCTGCTGAGCTGGAAGGACTGCTGGTTGACGCTGACGTTGAGGGACACGAGGCCGAGCACGCCGACGACGATCACGGCGACGGTGAGCAGCAGGAACGGCAGGCGCGGGGCGCCCCTCGGCCGGCCGACGGCGCGCAGGCGGGCCGGCTGCTGGTTGCCGGGACGCGGGGCGCGGGCTGGCAGGTTGCTCATCGGGACACCCCCTCGGCCTGGCCGCTGGGCGGCAGCTTCTCGGCCGCGCGGAGCTTGGCGCTCTCGGAGCGCGGGTTGGCCGCCACCTCGTCCGCGGTGGGGGTTTCCGGCCGGCGGGTCAGCAGCGCCACCCTCGCCACCTGCGGCACGGCGACGGGAAACCGCGGCGGGACGTCGCCGGCGCGGCCGGCGGCGGCGGCCAGGGTGCGCTTGACGATGCGGTCCTCCAGGGAGTGGTAGGCAAGCACCACCAGCCGCCCGCCAGGGACGAGCAGGTCGACCGCCTGGGGCAGCGACGCCTGCAGCGCGTCGAGCTCGCGGTTGACCTCGATGCGCAGCGCCTGGAAGGCCCGGCGGGCCGGGTGGGGACCGGTCCGCCGGGCGGCCGCCGGCACGGCCGCCGTGACCAGGTCGACCAGCTGGCCGGTGGTCTGGATGGGGCCGCGGCGGCGGGCCTCGTCGACGAACCGGGCGATGCGGCCGGCGAAGCGCTCCTCGCCGTACTCGCGCAGGATGCGGGCCAGCTCGGCGCGGGGATAGTCGTTGACCACCTGGGCCGCGGTGATCCCGCCGGTCGGGTCCATGCGCATGTCGAGGGGCGCGTCGGCGCGGTAGCTGAAGCCGCGTTCGGGCTCGTCGAGCTGCAGCGACGAGACGCCCAGGTCGTAGAGGACCCCGTCGACCGCCACCAGCCCGAGCCGGTCCGCCACCTCGGCCAGGTCGGCGAAGGAGGCGGCCACCGCGACCAGGCGGTCCCCCGCCCAGGCGAGCCGCTCGCGGGCCAGGGCGAGGGCGGCCGGGTCGCGGTCGAGGCCGACCACCCGTCCGTCGGGGGCGCTGGCCTGCAGCAGTCGCTCGGCGTGGCCGCCGAGGCCGAGGGTGGCGTCGAGGTAGGTGCCGCCTGGCCGCGGCCGCAGCAGCTCGACCACCCGGTCGACCATGACCGGCTGGTGGCGGACCGCAGCCAACACCATCAGATCCCCAGCTCGGCGAGGTGGGCGGCGTTGGTCTCGTCGGAGTAGGCGGCCTGGGCGGCCGGCACGTACCGCTCCCACTCCGCCTTGTCCCAGAGCTCGACGCGGGTGAGCTGGCCGACCACCACCACGTCCTTGGCGAGGCCGGCGTACTCGCGGAGGACCTGGGGGATCACCACCCGGCCCTGGGAGTCGGCGCTTTCCTGACTGGCCCCGGCGACGAACACGCGGACGAAGTCGCGGCTGGGCCGTTCGGTCAGGGGCAGGCTGCGCAGCTTGCCGGCGAAGGCCTCGAACTCGGCCAGCGGGAAGACGTACAGGCAGCGTTCGATGCCCTTGGTGAAAACCATGTCCTGCCCCAGCTCGTCACGGAACCTGCGCGGAAGGATCACCCGCCCCTTGGGGTCGAGGGAGTGGTCGTAGGTGCCGATGAACACCGCCGCGCTCCTCCCCGTGCCCCTCCACTTGCCGCCACTTTACTCCACCAATCCTCCACCGTCAATGCATCCGCGGCCACGCAGAGAGGCCGTTGAGCTGGGAAAACGTCGCAAGAATGGCGAGAAGCCGGGCAAGGTGGACACCGACGGCCGCCTCCACTCCACTCCACTCAGGAGGGTGGTCAGCCGCCGCGGGGGGTGCCCTCGACCGGGGTGCTGGCGTCCGGCCCGTCGGGCGCCCTGATCAGCTGGTCGGACTCGTCGGTCGAGAGCTGCAGCAGCTCGGGCGGCACCTCCACCGGGTCGGGCAGGAACGGCGTCTCACCCTCCGGCAGCAGCACGCGTTCGACCGAGAAGGACGACTCGAGGGAGCGGACGGTGATGCGGTCGACCGCCAGGGGCCGCCTGGTGGTGGGGTCGAAGTAGAGGATCTCGGCGCTGGACGGCGGCGGGTCCGCCACCCGGAGGCCGTCAGGACCGGCCGCTCCGATGGTGCCGGTCTGCAGCACCCTGGTGCCGTTGACGACCTCGGTGCCGAAGCTGTGCAGGTGCCCCTCCAGCACCGAGGCGACGTGGCCGCGGGCGTAGGTGGCCAGGCGCCCGTCGTGCACCAGCAGCACGTTGGGTCGGACGGGCTGGGTTTCGATCGCGTTGGCGACGGCGACGCTGCGCTCCTCCTTGAGGCGCTCGAACTCCTCCACCCGGTAGCCCTTGCCCGGCGTGAAGGTCGGGTCGGCCACCCCGAAGAAGCGGATCCCGGCCACCTCGACGGCGTCGCCGTCGAGCACCCGCGCGTTGTCGTTCCTGGCCACCGCGTTGACCATGTCGGCGTCGTCGTGGTTGCCCTTCACGAACAGGTAGGGGACGTCGAAGCGCTCGATGTTGGCGGCGATCTGCGGCTCCTGGGGGAGGCCCCAGGTGCCCATGTCGCCGGTGTCGACCACCGCCGCCACCTCGAACTGGGTGGCCAGACGCTCGGCGAGGTCGAAGCCGGCCGGGTTCAGGTGCATGTCGGAGATGTGCAGCACCCTGACGGTCCCGTTGCCGAGGTCGGGGGTGGGCACCGCCAGGGCGGTGTAGGCACGGTCGAGGTTGCGGGCGATCAGCGCCATCTGCTCGCGCAGGGTGCGCAGGCGGTCGAGGCCGGTGCGGACGTCGCCGATGAGCGCGGGCGCGTACTCCAGGGCGCCCTGGTAGCGGGGCTCCCTGAAGGCGCCGACGTCGAAGGAGACCAGGGTGGGCACCAGCAGCAGGGCGGTGGCGAGGGCGCCGCCGAGCCCGCAGCGGGCCAGCCGGCGGCGGGTGCGCCGCGGGAACAGCAGCACGGCGGCGACCCCGCCGGCAAGGCCGAGCAGGGCGATGCGCAGCACGAACTCGGTGGCCGCCCGGCGCGCCTGGCGCTCCAGCTGGTACAGGGTCGCCTCCACCTCGGCGGCGCCCTGGCCGCCGGGACCGCTCTGGAGCGCGCGGCCGAGGCCGGGCACGTCGACGTCGTCGACGGTCGCCCGGAAGGTGACCGGGCCGAAGTGGGTCCGTGCCGACACCGAGCCGAACGGCGGCACCGCCAGCCGGCTGGAGCCGACCAGGGCGGGCCTGGCCGACAGGCGCAGGGTGGCGGGGCCGACCCTGGCGTCCTGGCGGGCCAGGAAGGTGACCGCCAGCAGCGCCCCGAGGGCGCCGGCCAGCAGCGGCAGCACCCACGGCTCCAGACGCGCCGCCAGGGCGGCCAGCTGGACGCGGGCTGGTCGGCGGAAGCGCAGGCTCAGGCGGGGACGGCGCCCGCCTCCAGGTCCAGGTACGGGACCCAGCCAGGTTCGACGCGGCCGACGGCGATCACGATCCAAAGCGTCTCCTTGGGCGCCCGTGGCTCGCGTCGCAGCCGGAAGCCCGCCTCGTGGGGCAGGCGGTCCTCCTTCTGGCTGTTGCAGCGCCGGCAGGCCGCGACCACGTTCTCCCACACGTGGAGGCCGCCGCGGGAGCGCGGCACCACGTGGTCGACGTTCTCGGCCCGCTGGCCGCAGTACTGGCAGGTATGGTCATCGCGCACGAACACCGCTCGACGGGAGAGCCCGGCCCTGGCTCGGAACGGTACCTTCACAAAGTACCTGAGCCGGATGACGCTGGGGGCCTGCACCTGGATGGTGGCACCGCGGACCAGGCTCGCGCCCGGGACCAGCACGTCGGCCTTCTCCTTGAGCACGAGCACCACCGCCCGGCGTACCGGCACGACGCAGATCGGCTGGTACGTGGCGTTGAGCACGAGCGCCCGCTCCACCTGCCCTCCCGCTGTGGCGAACCCCGGTGGCCGCTCGCAGTATAACGGCGTGGCTGCTCAGGGCTCGGTTGGCGACCCGTCCGGGATGCGGACCCGGAACGAGGAACCGCCACCCGGGCGGTCCTCCAGCCAGGCGCGGCCGCCGTGCAGCTCGGCGAAGCGGGCGACCAGGGTCAGCCCGATCCCGACGCCGGGGGCGTGGGTGGGGGCCTCCGGGCCCTGCCGGAACGGCTCGAACACGGTGTCCCGCAGCTCGGCGGGCAGGCCGGCGCCGGCGTCCTCGACGGCGATCATCACCCCGTCGCCGTCGGCTGGCCGCTCGACCCTGACCCACACCGGCGTCTCCGGCTCGGTGTGCTTGGCCGCGTTGGCCAGCAGGTTCTCGATGATCCGCTCGACCTTGCCCGGGTCGAGCGCGACGGTCAGCGGCTGGGCCACCACCTCGGCGCGGCGGCCGTGCAGCAGCCCCCACTCCTCCGCCACGTGGACGGCGAGGGCCGCCACGTCGGTGGGCCGCCGCTTGGGGGCGACGATCCCGCGGCTCAGCCGGTCGAGGTCCAGCAGGTCGTTCAGCAGCCGGTCCAGCTTGCGGGCGTTGACCACCAGCCGGCCGATCAGGTCGTCGCGGTCGCGCCGCGCCAGGCTGTCGCCCTTGCTCTCCAGGGTGATGGCGATGCCGACGACCGCGGCCAGCGGGGTGCGCAGCTCGTGGGAGACCGCGTCGAGGAAGGTGTTCTTCATCTCGTCGAGGGCGCGCAGCCGCTGGGCCGCCTCG
>DASYRU010000096.1:0-5720 GCA_036004165.1 Actinomycetota bacterium | reverse complement strand
CTGGCGCAGATGCAGGTGGGCACGCTGGAGCGCTCCAAGCTCGGGGAGGAGACCTACGTGCTCGTCCGGTTGGCCGCCCTGGTTGCGACGGACGCGGCCCCGGTCGCCTACCACGCCCACCTCGGCGATCTCGGGCTCTCGATGGACGAGGTGCTCGGCACGTTGGTGGCGATCGCGCCGGTGGTCGGGAGCGCACGGGTGCTGTCCGCCGCCGCCAGGATGGTTCAGGCCGGGCTCATCGCTGGCAACGCGTAACGGGAGGATTGCGAAATGGTTGCGTCTCCCCCCTACAGTCTGCAGCGCAATCGTGACCTCCAACGGAGGTGGCGCCTGGGCCATATGGCGACTCCCGTCCAAAACGCTACCTCGATGCAGATCGAGCAGTCCGCCCGCGATGGCTGCATCGTCCTGACGCTGACCGGCGACCTCGACATCGCCGCTGCGCCCCAGGTCCAGCGTACCCTGCTGAGGTGCCTCGCCAGGCAGCCCGACGCGGTCATCTGCGACCTGTCGAGGGTCGCCGCGATCGATCCGGTGTGCACCGGCGTCTTCACGGCTGTCGCGCACCGTCCCCGCGGCCGGTGGCCCGACAGCAGCGTGCTGCTGTGCTGCGCCCAGCCGGCGGTCGCCGCCGTCCTGCTGCGGCAAGGCATGCCGCGCGTCCTGCCGATCTGCGACACCCTCGACCAGGCGGTCGCCCAGGCGCATTCGCGCCCGTCGTTCCTCCGGGAGCGGCTCCGCCTGGTCCGAACGCTCGACGCGATCGCCACGGCGCGGTGGTTCGTGGCCGACGTGTGCCAGCGCTGGCAGGTGGACGAGCTGACCGAGACCGCCCAGCCGCTCGCCGGCGAGATGGTGACCGACGCCGTCCTCGACGAACCCACCGACATCGAGCTCATCGAACTGCGGGTGGAACTGCGCGCGGTCGGGCTGCTGGTCGCCGTCCAGAGCGGCGGCCCTCCGCCGGCTCCGCCAGAGGCCGAGGACAACCCCGACGACAACCCCCGCCCGGGCTCGGGTCTTGACATGATCCAGCGGGCCACCCCGGCCTGGGGAGTGCGCCGGCAGGCCGACGGCAGCCGGGTGGTCTGGTGCATCCTCAGGCGCCCAGCCTGAGGATGCCCACCACCTCGCGCCGAGGGCTGCGACCGTTCGACAGGCGACTGCTCGGGCGGGTGGCGGTCGCCCGGTGGGCGCTTGCCGCCGACGTCGCGGCCGGCCTGACCGGCACGCTCCTGCTGTTGGCCCAGGTGACGCTGCTGGCCGCGGTGATCGCGGGCGCGGCCGAAGGCGGGCTGCGGCAGGTGCCGGCGACCCAGGTTGCGGCCCTGGTGGCGATCATCCTCGCCAGAGCCGGGTTGGCCCAGGTGGTGGAGGTGAGCGGCCGGCGGGCGGCGACGAAGGTGATGTCGGCGCTTCGAGCCGCGCTGGTCGAGCGCTGCCTGCGGCCCGGCGGGGCGCAGCTGCGGCACACCGGCAGCGCAGAGCTTGCCACCAGCGCCGTCCAGGGCGTCGACGGCCTGGAGACCTACTTCGCCCGGTACCTCCCGCAGGTGGTTCTGGCCGTCACGGTGCCCGTCGCCGTCCTGCTCTGGAGCGCCGTGATCGACCTGCAGTCGGCGGTGATCATGCTGGTGACGCTGCCCGTCATCCCCGTCTTCATGGTCCTCATCGGGAAGTCGGCCGGCGCGCGGTCGCGCGCCAACTGGCAGGCGCTGGTGGTGCTGTCGGCGCACTTCCTGGATGTCGTGCGGGGGCTGCCGACCCTGCGGGCCTTCAACCGGGGAAGCGCCCAGATCTCGAGCATCCAGGAGACCACCGACCGGTACCGGCGGACGACCATGGGCACGCTGCGGGTGTCGTTCCTCTCGGGAGTCGTCCTCGATCTCGCCACCACGCTGTCGACCGCGCTGGTGGCCGTCACCCTCGGCGTGCGCCTGGTCGCAGGCGGCCTCGGTCTGCGGCCCGCCCTCACCGTGCTGCTGCTGGTCCCCGAGCTGTACGCGCCCATCCGCATGGTCGGCACCCTGTTCCACGCCAGCGCCGACGGCTTGGCCGCGGTCGAGCGGATCCTCGACGCCCTGGACCGGACCCCAGCGGGCGCGGTCGGTCCCGTGACGGTGGGCATGACCGGCAACGGCCATGGCGCCGTCCCCGACCCGGCGACCGAGCCGATCCGCCTCCGTTCGGTGACGGTGCGGTACCCGGGGCGGGCGGCCAGCGCGCTCGACGGCCTCGACCTCGACATCCACCCCGCAGAGCTGGTGGCCGTCGTGGGAGCCACCGGGGCGGGGAAGACGACCCTCGGCAGGGTGCTGCTCGGGCTCACCCGACCCGACGAGGGTGTCGTGCTCGCCGGCGGCCGGCCGCTGGCCGACGTCGACCCGGAGGCATGGCGCAACCGCGTGGCCTGGGCGCCGCAGCATCCCACCCTCATACCGGGGACGGTCACCGAGAACATCGCGCTTGGACGGCCGGACGCCGACGCGGCGGCGATCGAGGATGCGGCCCGCCGGGCGGCTGCGCACCCGTTCATCCAACGACTGCCCGAGGGGTATGACACCGTGGTCGGGGCCGGCGGTCGTGGCTTGTCAGCTGGCCAGCGGCAGCGCCTCGGGTTGGCCCGTGCCCTGCTGCGGGACGCCTCGCTGCTGGTGCTGGACGAGCCGACCGTCCACCTGGACCCGGTCGCGGCCCGACGTGTCGCCGACACCGTGGAGGAGCTGCGTGCCTCCCGGACGATCGTGCTCGTCACCCACGACCGGGACCTGGCGGCCCGGGCGGACCGTGCGGTGCGGCTGGATGCCGGGCGGAGGGTCGACCCGTGCTGCGGCGACTGATCGGGCTGTTGGGCATCGGCCCGGCGCGGTTCGCCGCCTCGGTCGGCCTGGGAGCCTTGGCCATCACCGCCGGGGCCGCGTTGACCGGCCTGGCCGGCTACCTCATCTGCCGCGCCGCCCAGCAGCCCCCGATCCTGTCGTTGACGGTCCTCCTGGTCGCCGTCCGGGTGTCGGCCCTGGTCCGGCCGGCCGCGCGGTACGCCGAACGGCTGGCGTCGCACGATCTGGCGTTCCGCTCCCTCGGCCACCTGCGGGCCCGGGTGTTCGCCAGGATCGAGCCGCTCGCGCCGGCAGGGTTGGAGGCGTACCGCGACGGTGAGCTGCTCAGCCGCATGGTGGCCGACGTCGACCAGCTGCAGGATGTCGTGCTGCGCCTGCTCCTCCCCGTGGCGGTCGCCGTGGTCGCCGGCGCGGTCATCGTGACCGGGGTGGCGCTGGCCTTGCCGGTCGCCGGCGTCGTGCTCGCCGCGGGTCTGGTGTGCGCCGCCACCGTGCCGCCCCTGGTGGCGGCGCGGGTGGCCGCACGCTCCCGGCGCCGTCAGGCGGCGTTGCGGGCACGCCTCACCGCCGATCTCGTCGACGCGCTCGGCGCGGCGGAAGAGCTGTGGCTGAACGGCGCAGACGCCCGAGCCGCCGCGACCATCGCCGCCGACGACCGAGCCCTGGTCGACGTCGCGCTCCGTGACGCCCACGCCGCCGGCGCGGCGGACGCCCTCGGTGTCGCCATCACCGGTCTGACCGCCGTGGGGATCCTGCTGGCCGCCACCGCCGCCGCGGGGAAGGGTGCGCTGGATCCCCTGCTGGTTGCTCCCATCACGCTGGTCGCGATCGGCGCGTTCGAAGCGGTCCTGCCGCTGTCCGTGTCGGCTCGTCACCTGCCTTCGGTGCTGTCGGCCGGGCGGCGGGTGCTCGAGCTCATCGACCGTGAGCCACAGGTGACCGATCCCGACGAGCCGGTCGAAGCTCTCCCGAGGCGCTCTGAGATCGCGCTGCGCGACGTGGTCGTGTCGCGCGGGTCGGATCACCGTCGCGTGCTCGACGGCGTCGACCTGACACTGCGGCAGGGCGAGCGAGTGGTGGTGTCGGGTCCCTCCGGCGCCGGCAAGACCACGCTCGCCCACCTGCTGGTCCGGTTCCTGGAACGCCAGGCCGGAGACGCCCGGCTCGGACCCCACGACCTGCGCGCCTACCGCCAGGACGACCTCCGCACGATCGTGCTCCTCGGCGCCCAGGAGCCACACGTCTTCAACTCCACCATCCGCGAGAACCTCACGTTCGCCCGGCCCGGGGCGTCCGACGCCGAGCTGCGCAAGGCCCTCACCCATGCCCGCCTGGGCCCGTGGGTCGCGTCGCTGCCGGCCGGTCTCGACACCCGGGTTGGCGAACGGGGGAGGACCCTGTCGGGCGGCCAGCGCCAGCGTCTGGCGCTGGCCCGCGCGTTCCTCGCCGACCCTTCGGTGCTGGTCCTCGACGAGCCCGACGCGCACCTGGATGCGGAGACGGCCGCCGCCCTGCTCGCCGACCTGTGGCGGCATGCCGGCGGGCGATCGGTGCTGCTGGTCACCCACGGCAACGGAGGACCCTTCGAGCGCTGCCGGAGGGTGGAGCTGGTGACTTCATCCCATCGGGGTGATGCGGCGGACCGCGATATCCGGCTGCATGCCTAGCGGAGAAGCTGCCGAGGACCCCAGGGGGTGGACACGTGTCGGCGGTCGACCTCGCCCGGCTGCAGTTCGCCACCACCTCGATCTACCACTTCCTGTTCGTGCCGGTCACGATCGGGCTGGCCTTCCTCACCGCGTTGCTGCAGACCGCCTGGCACCGCAGCGACCGCCCGGAGTACCTGCGGCTGACCCGGTTCTTCGGCACGCTCCTGGTGATCAACGTCGCCGTCGGGGTGGTCACCGGGCTGGTCCAGGAGTTCCAGTTCGGGATGAACTGGTCGGTGTACTCCAGGTTCGTCGGCGACGTCTTCGGCGCGCCGCTCGCCGTCGAGGGGCTGGCGGCGTTCATGCTGGAGTCGGTCTTCCTCGGTCTGTGGCTGTTCGGCTGGGACCGGCTGTCCAGGCGCGTCCACCTGGCGACGATCTGGGCGGTCGCGGTCGGCGCCGCGCTGTCGGCGGCGTTCATCATGGCGGCCAATTCCTGGATGCAGCGCCCGGTCGGCTACCAGCTCAACGAGGCGGCCGGCCGCGCGCAGCTCACCGACGTCTGGGCGGTCCTGACCAACGTGGTGTTCCTCTGGGCCTACCTGCACGTCCTGGCGGCCTCGCTGGTCACCGGGAGCGCGGTGATGCTGGCGGTGTCGGCCTGGCACCTGCGCCGCCGCTCCAGCCCCGACGTCTTCGAGCGGTCGGCCAAGCTCGCCATCGTCGTCCTGGTCCCCGCGGCGATGCTCGCGCTCTTCTTCGGCGGCCGGCTCGGCATCAACGAGACCAAGTACCAGCCGATGAAGATCGCCGCGGCGGAAGCGCAGTGGAACACCTGCCAGCCGTGCTCGTTCTCGGCGTTCCAGATCGGCGGCGGCAACAACGACCAGACCCCCACCAAGATCATCCAGATCCCGCACCTGCTGTCGGTGCTCGCCACCGGCACCTGGAACGGCCAGGTCCAGGGCCTCAACCCGCTGCAGGCCCAGGACCAGCAGCAGTACGGCTCGGGCAACTACATCCCCAACGTCTTCATCCAGTACTGGTCGATGCGGGTGATGGCCTACGGCGGCGTGGTCGTGCTACTGCTGTCGCTGTGGGGCGCCTGGCTGATCTGGCGGAAGCGGCTCGCCACGGCCAGGTGGTTCCTGTTGGCGGCCATCTGGGTGACCGTGCTGCCGTTCCTGATGAACACCGCCGGCTGGGCGCTCACCGAGAACGGCCGCCAGCC
>DASYRU010000095.1:0-3794 GCA_036004165.1 Actinomycetota bacterium | reverse complement strand
CGAGCAGCTCATCGCCGTACCTGTCCAGCTTGCTGGGACCGATGCCCTCGACCGCGAGCAGCTCGCCGCGGCTGCGGGGCCGCCGCTCGGTCAGGGCGGCCAGGGTGCGGTCGTTGAACACCACATAGGCGGGGACGCCGTCGGCCTCGGCCCGCTTGCGCCGCCACGCCCGCAGCTGCTCGGCCAGGGGGCCGTCGGCCCGCACGCTGGCCCTGGCGGTCCGGGTCATCCCGGTGGCCACGGCCCGCGGCCGCACCCGCGACCCGCCCGGCGGGACCAGGTCGTCGAGGAACCGCGAGGGCTTCCGCGGCTGCTCGCGGCCTGACGGCCCGGCCCGGCGCGCCGCCCAGGACAGCCACAGGTGGACCCGGGCCCTGGTCAGGCCCACGTACAGCAGCCGCCGCTCCTCGGCCACCTCGGCGGGCGTGCTCGCCTGACGGATCGGCAGCACCCCCTCCTCGATCGCCGGCAGCAGCACCGCGTCGAACTCCAGCCCCTTGGCCCGGTGGTAGGTGAGCAGGTTGACCCCGCCCCCGGTCCCTTCGGCCTCCTGGGCGGCCCGCCGCCCCACCTCCTCGAGGAACAATGCCATGCCGGCCACGGCATCGGCCGCCTCCTCCTCGGCGCCGGTCCCGGAACCTCCGGGCCGGGCCTCCAGGCGCTCGGCGATGCCGAGCAGGGTGACCAGGCTGGCGTGGCGCTGGCGGGCCTCCTCGCCGTCGGGTTCGTCGTCGCGGCGGAACCCGAACCGCTCGAACCAGATCGCCTCCAGGGCGTCGACCAGCCCCCCGCCGGCCGCCCTGGCCGTGCGCGAGCGGAGCACCCCGACCGCCCGCAGCACCTCGGTCCGGCGGAAGAACAGCTCGCCCCTGACCTGGTAGCGGATGCCGGCGGCGGCCAGGGCCTCCTCGAACGGGGGGATCTGGGCGTTGGTCCGGACGAGGACGGCCACCTCGTCCGGGTCGATCCCGGCCCCGGCCAGGCGGCCGACCTCGCCGACCACGGCCCTGACCTCGCGCTCGGCGTTCTCGAAGGCGACCACGGCCGGCTCCGGGCCCGACGGCCGGGTGGCGACCAGCCGCTTGCCGGCACCCGGACCCCGGCCCGGGGTGGCGGCCAGCAGCCGGTTGGCCAGGGCCAGGACCTCCGGGCTGGAGCGGTAGTTGTCCTCCAGCCGGACCAGCCGGGCCTCGGGGAACCGGCGGGCAAAGCCGGTCAGGTACTCGGAGGTGGCCCCGGTGAAGGTGTAGATGGTCTGGTCCTCGTCCCCGACCACGGCCAGGTCACGCCGCTCCCCCAGCCAGGCCTCCAGCAGCGCCTGCTGGAGCGGGTTGGTGTCCTGGTACTCGTCGACCGAGAACCAGCGGTACTGGCCGCGGAACTCCTCGGCGACGTCCTCGCGGGTCTCGAACGCCTCCAGCATGCGGACCAGCATGTCCTCGAAGTCGATCCGGCCGGCGCGCTCCTTGGCGCGCTCGTAGCGGCGGAAGACGCCGACGAACAGGTCGGCGGGCAGCGGCGGGGTACGGCCGGTCGCCTGGACCGCGGCCTGGTAGCTGGTCGGGTCGAGGCGGCGCGCCTTGGCCCATTCGAGCTCGTCGGCCAGGTCCTTGATGGCGGTGAACTTGTAGCCGCCAGGCAGGCTGCGCTGCAAGGGGGCGAGCAGGGGCGCCTTGGAGTCGAGCACCTCAGGCAGCCGGGTCTGGCTGAGCCTGGACCAGAAGTAGCGCAGCTGCCGGAAGGCGGCGGCGTGGAAGGTGCTGGCCTGCACCCCGGCGAAGCCGAGGGTGGCGAGGCGGCCGCGCATCTCTGCGGCGGCCTTCTCGGTGAAGGTCACGATCAGCACGTGCCCGGGGTGCACCGCGCCGTTGGCGATGGCGTAGGCGACCCGGCGGGAGATCACCCGGGTCTTGCCGGTGCCGGCCCCGGCGAGGATGCAGACCGGCCCGGCGGTCGCCTCGACCGCCTCCCGCTGGGCCGGGTTCAGGTCGTGGGTCAGGAACTTGGGGTGCACGGCTGCCGAGTCTGCCACACCGCCCCGACGGTGCTGCGGCGCCCGTCAACAGCTGGCGCTACTCCAGGCCAGACAGGGGGTCGTGGTCGGCGGTGCGCTGGGCGACCCTGACCGCCTTGCCCAGCTCCACCCGGGGGATGGTCCCGCCCGCCAGCACCCGCACCTCGGTGGCGAGCCCGAGGCGCTGCAGCAGCGCCGCGCCGACCTCGGCGGCCACCCGCTCCCGCTCGGCCTCCTCGCTGCCGGCGCCGATCGTCCAGCCGGCGGCCAGCTCGCAGGCCACCACCAGCTTGGGCATGGTGCCGGTGCGGTCGACCACCAGCAGGTAGTGGGGGGCGACCGCGCGCTCGGCGATCAGCACCGCCTCCACCTCGCTCGGGTAGACGTTGACCCCGCGGACCACCAGCATGTCGTCCTTGCGCCCCGCCACCTTCGACATGCGCGCCAGCGTCCGCCCGCAGACGCACGGCGAGCGGTCCAGCGAGGCGATGTCGCCGGTGCGGTAGCGCAGCACCGGCATGGCCTCCTTGGTCAGGGTGGTGAAGACCAGCTCCCCCCGCCGCCCCGCCTCCAGCGGCCGGCCGCTGTCGGGGTCGACCACCTCGACCAGGAAGTGGTCCTCGTTGACGTGCAGCCCGGCCTGCGCCTCCAGGCACTCGCACGACACGCCCGGCCCGATGATCTCGCTGAGCCCGTAGATGTCGAGCGCCTTCAGCGGCAGCAGCGCCTCGATCTCGGCCCGCATGGCCTCGCTCCACGGCTCCGCCCCGAAGATGCCCGCCCGCAGCGACAGCTGCTCGCGGGGCACGCCGGCCTCGCCGAGCGCCTCCCCCAGCCGGGCCGCGTAGGAGGGGGTGCAGCAGAGGATCTCCGGGCGCAGGTCGCGGATCAGCGTCACCTGGCGCTGGGTCTGGCCGGCCGAGGCGGGGATCACCGTGCAGCCCAGCAGCTCGGCGCCGGCATGCATGCCGAGACCGCCGGTGAACAGGCCGTAGCCGTAGGCGACCTGGGTGATCGTCCCCTTGCCGGCACCGGCGCAGCCAAGGGCGCGGGCGCAGACCTCGGCCCAGAGGGCCAGGTCGGCGCGCGAGTAGGAGACCAGGGTGGGGCGACCGCCGGTGCCGGAGGAGCCGTGGACCCGCACCACCTGCTCGCGCGGCACGGTCAGCAGCCCCCAAGGGTAGTGCTCCCACAGGTCGGTCTTGGTGGTGAAGGGCAGGCCGGGCAGGTCCTCCAGGGTGACCTTGGCGCCGGCGTCGACGCCGCCGTCGGCGAGCCGGTCCCGGTAGAACGGGCTGGTCGCCGCCAGCCGCCCGACGAGCGCGCCGAGCCGCTGCTCCTGGAGCTGCGTCCGCTCGTCGGGGGCCATCGTCTCGGCCTGCTGGTCCCAGATCGGCATCTTCGCCTCCATGTCCGTCTCGTCTGCGGGATCGTAGGACGTCGCGCGCCGCCCCGCCGCCTGCGGAGTATCGTGAGTCCTGCGCGGGAACCCCGCCGACGACGACCCGGCAACGGCGCTGGGTGGCATCCCCTACCAGCGCCTGCCCGGATGACGCAGGAGGCCAAGGTGGGCGTGTTCGACAGGATGGCCGAGTACGGGCACGAGCAGGTGGTGTTCTGCTTCGACCGGCAGACCGGGATGCGGGCGATCATCGCCATCCACGACACCGCGCTCGGCCCGGCCCGCGGCGGCACCCGCTACAAGGCCTACGCCAGCGAGGAGGAGGCGCTGGAGGACGCGCTGCGCCTGTCGCACGGGATGACCTACAAGTTCGCCTTC
>DASYRU010000094.1:0-2804 GCA_036004165.1 Actinomycetota bacterium | reverse complement strand
CCCGCGCCAGCGGTTCGCCCAGGTCAACTTCCTCCACGACGCGGTGCAGCGCGGCTTCTACGAGGCGCTCGGCGGCCGGCCGCACGGCTTCGAGCGCGACCTGGTCGCCAGCCTCACCGAGATCCAGCGCGGCGCCCCGCGAAACTTCCGCTCCTACCTGGCCGACGGGCCGGACCACTGCGTGCTGGAGACCCGACGTTCCACCTGCTGGAGGTCGGCGGCGTCGCCCTGCGCGACTGGGTCGCCGATCTGGCCGCCGGCCGCCGGGTCGCCAGCGTGGCCGCCGGCGGCTAGGCTCCCCCTGCCATGCCGCGTCGCCGCCGCCGGTCCCGCCGTTCCAACCCGTTCGGCTACCTGCTGGTGGCCGTCCTGGTCGTCGGGGTCGGCTACCTGCTCGCCGAGCGGGGGGTCCTGCCCGCGCCGCCGAGCCCGACCGATCGGCCGCCGCGGAGCGAGCGGGCCGCCGACAACAGCGCGGCCATCCGCCGCCTCGGCGGCGCGGTCGACTACGGCCGCGTCGACGCCGCCACCGGGCAGCGCAGCGGCATCAGCGCCACCATCACCCCCGCCATGGTCGCCGCCGCCGACCGGGACGAGCTCGGCTCCGCGGCCGATCCCGACATCCGGCCGCCCGGCTTCGACCGGCTGCCCGCGCGCAACCGCGCCCGCGGGCACCTGCTCGGCCGCCAGCTCGGCGGCTCGGGCGACCTGGCGGCCAACCTGGTGGCGCTCTACCAGACGCGGGCCAACAGCCCGGTGATGCGCGACTACGAGAGCGCCGTGGCCGAGGCCGTCGAGGCCGGCGAGACCGTCCGCTACACCGTCCGGCCGCGCTATCCGAGCCGCCGCGCCGAGGGGCCGCCCAGCGCCATCCGGATCACCGCGACCGGCTCACGCGGCTTCCGCCTTGACGTCACCATCGCCAACACCCCGACCGCCGACGTCCAGGAGCGCATCGCTCCGGCGGACGGCCCGTAGCCGGCGAGAGGAGCCGTCATGCTGGAGCGCCTGCGCCTGCTGCTGCCGCCCCCTGCCGAGCCGATCGAGGTGGGCCGGCCCGACGGCTGGGCCGGGGTCGAGGCGTCGATGGGGACCGGGCTGCCCGAGGACTTCAAGGCCTTCACCGAGCTGTACGGGTCGGGCAAGGTCGACGACTTCCTTTACCTGTTCAACCCCTTCGCCGAGGGGCAGGACGGCAACCTGTTGTTCGAGAAGGACCGGGTGCTGGCCGCCTACGCCGAGACCAGGGCGAAGTTCCCGGAGCGGCTGCCGCTGCCGCCGTTCCCTGAGCCCGGCGGCGTGCTGCCGCTGGGGCGCACCGACAACGGCGACGAGTTCTACTGGGCGACCGGCGGCGCCCCCGGCGACTGGCCGGTGGTGCTGCTGGCGTCGCGCGCGGCCCGCCAGGAGCTCCACGGCATGCCGGTGACCGGCTTCCTGGCGGCGCTGGCGGCCGGTGAGCTGGCGACCCGGGTGCTTCCCGACGAGCTGGTCCGCCGCCCCACCCACCGGTTCACCCCGTTCGGCTGAGCCCGCCGCCGAGGGCGGCGGCCAGCGCCTCCGCCAGGTGCAGGGGATGGCGGCCGGTGGCCTGCTCGATCTGGGTGCGGCAGCTGAAGCCGTCGGCGAGGACCAGGGTGTCCGGGCCGGCCGTGCGAACCGCCGGCAGCAGGCGGCGCTCCCCCACCGCCATCGCCACCTGATAGTGGTCGGCCTCGAAACCGAACGCGCCGGCCATGCCGCAGCAGCCGGCGTCCAGCAGCTCCGCGTCGACCCCGGCGGCCCGCAGCAACGCCAGGTCCGCCTCCATGCCGATGACCGCCTGCTGGTGGCAGTGGCCCTGCACGATCGCCCTGCCGCCGATCGGCGGCGGGCGCCAGCCGCCGGCATGGCCGGCCAGCAGCTCCGCCAGCGTGAACGAGCCGCCGGCAAGCAGCCTCGCGTCGGCGTCGCCGGGCAACAGGTTGGGCAGCTCGTCCCGGAAGACGGCCAGGCAACTCGGCTCCAGCCCGACCACCGGGACGCCTGCCCGCAGCGCCGGGCCGAGGGTGGCCAGCAGGCGGCGAAGCTGGCGCCTGGCAAGGTCGAGCATGCCGAAGTCGTACAGCGGCCGGCCGCAGCACAGCGGCCGCTCGGGGACGCGCACCGCGAAGCCGGCAGCCTCCAGCACCTGGACGGCCGCGCGGGCGGCATCCGGGTGGAAGTGGTTGGTGAAGGTGTCCGCGAACAGCAGCACCGGCGGGCGGCCCGCCGGGCCGGGGGCTGCCCGGCGGCGGAACCAGCGGGTGAACGGCTCGGCGGCGACCGCGGGCAGCCGCCGCTGGGGGGCGATGCCGGCCAGCCGCCTGGCCAGGCCGCCGAGCCCGGGCGCCTGCGCGGCCGCGTTGGCCAGGCGCGGGGCGCGGGCGGCCAGCCTGACGGTCCAGTGGACCAGCCCGATGGTGTAGGCGGTCCGCGGCCGCAACCGGCGCCGGTAGTGGTGGGCGAGGAACTCGGCCTTGTAGCTGGCCATGTCGACCGAGGTCGGGCAGTCGCGCTTGCAGCCCTTGCAGGCCAGGCAGAGGTCGAGGGCGTCCCTGACGTGCCGGTCGCGCCAGCCGGCCCGCAGCGGGTCGCTCTGCAGCAGCTCGAACAGCAGGCGGGCCCGGCCACGGGTGGAGTGGGCCTCCTCCCCGGTGACCATCCAGCTCGGGCACATGATCCCGGTGGTGGTCTGGCGGCACTTGCCGACCCCGACGCAGCGGAGCATGGCGCCCTGCCAGCCGCCCTCCTCGGCGAAGGCGAAGTGGGTGCGCGGCGCCGGC
>DASYRU010000093.1:0-2132 GCA_036004165.1 Actinomycetota bacterium | reverse complement strand
TTCCGGGTCGCCGAGGCGCTGCACGGGCGCACCGGCGGCAACCCGTTCTTCCTCGAGGAGCTGGTGGCCACCGCCGGACGCTCCGACCCGGCGCGGCTGGCGACGCTGCCCCTGCCGTGGAACCTGACCGAAGCGGTGCTTGCCCGGCTGGACGACCTCACCGCCGAGCAGCGCCGGGTGGTGGACGCCGCCGCCATCCTCGGCCGTCGGATCTCCTTCGACCTGCTCGCCGCCGTCACCGGCAGCGGCGAGGACGAGCTGATCGGCGTCCTGCGCCACCTGGTCGCCGAGAACGTGCTGGTCGAGGAGGAGCCTGACGTGTTCGCGTTCCGGCACGCCCTCACCAGGGAGGCGATCGCGGGCCGGCTGCTCGGCCGGGAACGGCGCCGGCTGCACGAGAAGGCGCTCGCCGCCCTGCAGGAGGCCGCCGACGGCGACTACGCGGCGATCGCCTGGCACGCCGAGGGGGCCGGCCGCTACGACGAGATGGTGGCGGCCGCCCGCGCCGGCGCCAGGAGCTACCTGCAGCAGGGGTCGACCGCCGAGGCGCTCCGCCTGGCCGAGCAGGGGCTGACCGAGGCCGGCGGCGACCAGGACCTGCTGGCCACCGCCTCCAAGGCGGCCTGGATGATCGGCCTGCTCGACGTCGCGGTCGCCCACGGGGAGCGCTGGCTCGCCGAGGCGGCCGGCGGCGGCCGGACCGAGGAGGAGATCCACGCCCTCCTCCACCTCGCCCGCCTCTACTGGGAGGTCCGCGACTACCAGCAGCAGTGGCGGGCGGTCAACGCGGCCCTCGAGGCCGCCGAGCAGCTCGGGGCGTCAGAGCTCCTCGCCCGCGCCTACGCCCAGGTCGCCGAGGCCCACATGCTGGCCGAGCGCACCGCCGACGCGGTGGCCTGGGCCGACCGCGCCCTCGCGCTGGCCGACCGGATCGGCAGCCCCTGGGTGCGCGCCGCGGCGCTGGTGAACAAGGGCACCGCCCTGATCGACAGCCCCGAAGGGCACGACCGGGGCGTGGCGCTGCTCGAGCAGGCGGCCGCCGAGGCCGATGCCGCCGGGCTGGGCTTCGTGCTGCACCGGGCCCTCTTCAACCTGCTCGCCCACCAGGTGGCGGTGTGGCCGCCGGAGCGCAGCCGCCTGACCCTCCAGCGGATGCAGGAGGTCGGCGAGCGGCTCGGGCGTGGCTCGGAGGCGCCGGTGTGGGCGCTGTGCCAGAGCGACATCGCGATCGTGGAGGGCGACCTCCAGGCCGCCCTCGCCGCCGTCCGTGCCGCGCGCCGCCCCGACCTGGCCGTGATGGCGAGCTGGCTGGACGACGACTGGGTCGGGCTGCAGGAGGCCGCCCTGATGCTGGAGGCCGGCGAGCTCGCCGAGGTCGCCGCGTTCCTGGAGCGGTACGAGCAGAGCGGGCATCGCCGGGCCGACCCGTGCGACTCGGCCTGGCTGGCGGCGACCCGGGTCGGTCTTGCCGCCCGCGGCGGCGACCTCGCCACCGCCAGGTCCGCGCTGGCGAGCTGCCTGGCGGTCGACGCCTGGAAGGGCTGGAGCTGGAAGCACGGCGCCTTCCGCCTGCAGGGCCTGACCGACGCGCTGCGGGCCGGCCTGCCTCCCGCCGAGGTGCGGGCGCTGCTGGACGCCGTCGACCGGGCCACGGCCGGCCAGCCCGACGCCTGGGGACCGCGCCGGGCCGCCCGCGAGCACCTGGAGGCGGCCCTGCTGGAGGCGGAGGGCCAGCCGGGCCTGGCCGCCGAGGCCTACCGGCAGACCCTTGGGCGCTCTGGCAGCTACCGCGCCGCCCATCTGGTCGCCGACTGCCACCACGGCGCCGCCCGCTGCCTGCTCGCCCTCGGTGACGAGGCCGGCGCCCTGGCGCACGCGCGCCAGGCCGACCGCCTGCTGGAGCGCTGGCCCGGCTGGCGCAGGGACGAGGTCCGGATGCTGCTGCGGCGGCTCGGCGAGGGCGCACCGACGGTGGACGGCCCGGCCTCGCTGACCCCGCGGGAGCGGGAGGTGGCCGCCCTGCTCGCCGAGGGGCTCAGCAACGGCGAGGTCGCGCGCCGGCTGTACATCACCACCAAGACCGCCTCGGTGCACGTCTCCAACATCCTCGCCAAGCTCGGCATGAGCTCGCG
>DASYRU010000092.1:0-14572 GCA_036004165.1 Actinomycetota bacterium | reverse complement strand
TCTCCCCCTGGGGCGCGAGCCGCTGGCGCACCAGCAGGAAGCTGGTGCCCACCAGGACCAGGCCGGCGAGCAGGAACAGCCCGCCGTACCACAGCGTCAGGCGCAGCCGCGCCGTCCAGCGTGGCCGGGCGCCGCTCGGGCGGGTGGGACCGTCGCGCCTCACAGCCGGTATCCCGCGCCGATCACGGTCTCGATCAGGGGCGGCGTGCCGAGCTTGCGGCGCAGGTTCATGACTGTGACCCGGACGGTGTGGGTGAACGGGTCGGCGTGCTCGTCCCAGACCCGCTCCAGCAGCTCCTCGGCGCTGATGACCGCGCCGTCGGCGGCCAGGAGCACCTCGAGCACCCCGAACTCCTTGCGGGTCAGCCGCAGGAAGTGACCGCCGCGGGTCGCCTCGCGTCTTGCCGGGTCGAGGACGACGTCGTGACGGGAGAGCACCGGCGGGGTGGGCTCGCCGCCGCGCCGCGCGAGCGCCCGGATGCGCGCGAGCAGTTCGCTGAACGCGAAGGGCTTGCCGAGGTAGTCGTCGGCGCCGAGGTTGAGACCCTCGACCCGGTCGTCGACCGTGCCGGCGGCGGTGAGCATCAGGATCCGGCTGGTGGTCTGCTCCGCGGCGAGCTTGCGGCAGACCTCGTCGCCGTGCACCCCGGGCAGGTCCCGGTCCAGCACGATCACCTCGTAGCGGTTGATGGCGGCCTTCTCGAGGGCGTCGGCGCCGTCGAACGCCACGTCGACGGCCATGCCCTCGCGGCGCAGGCCACGCGTGATCGCCGCGGCCAGTACCACCTCGTCCTCCACCACCAGCACGCGCACCGCATGCCTCCTCGGACGCAGGACCTCATCGGTTGGACCGGCCGCCAGCTGGCGGGCGTGCCCGTCCGCTGTCGCGGCCGGCGTGATCAGGATGCGCCGGCACCGCGTCACGTCCGTGTAAAGCGCGCGCGAGACGCTGGCATGACACCGCGCCGCGTACAACGGCCGCAACCGGGGCCGAGCGGGGTCCGCAACCAGGAGGAGCGTCTCATGCACGACCGCACCGACCGCGGCATCAGGGCACCCTCGCGGGGCCGGCCACGCCTGGCCGGGCTCGTCGGCGCGCTGGTCCTCACGCTCGCCGTCGCGGCCTGCGCCGGCGGCGGCAACGACTCGTCCGACGGGGTGGCCAGCCTCGGCGGCTCCGACACGCCCACCAGCACCACCAGGCCCGGCGGCGGCGACCTCAGGCAGGCGGCGCTGGCGTACGCCAGGTGTATGCGCGAGCAGGGCATCGACATGCCCGACCCCAAGTTCGACGGGAACGAGCGCGTGGCCCAGCAGCTCCCGGCGGGGGTCGGCCCGGACGACCCGAAGTTCAAGGCGGCGCACCAGGCCTGCAAGCAGCACATGCCAGGCGGTGGCGAGCCCCAGAAGGTCGACCCGCAGGTGCAACGGCAGATGCTGGCGTTCGCCAGGTGCATGCGCGAGCACGGCGTCAACATCCCCGACCCCAAGCCCAGCGGCGGGATCGAAATCGGCCCCGAAGCGGGGGTCAGTCCGGATGACCCGAAGTTCAAGGCGGCGCAGCGGGCCTGCCAGCAGTACGAGCCCAAGGGCGGCCAGAAGCACACGCAGAGCAATGGGGGTGGCACGTGAGCACGCGGGAGACACCGACGCAGCAGCCCTCGCCCGACGCCCGGCGCGGGCAGGGCACGCTCGAGGGGGATGGACTTGGGCCCTATCCGGCGCCGCCTGGCCGCCGCCGCGTCCTGCGCTGGGTGGCCGCCGTGGTCGCCCTGGCGGTCCTGGTCGGGGTGGGCTGGTGGGCGGCGGGCCGCCCAGGGCTGGATGGTGGCACCCCCGCGGCCGGGGCGGCCGCACCGACCGCGACCGCCCAGGTCGAGCGGCAGAACCTGAAGGGCCAGACCAAGGTCAGCGGCACGCTCGGCTATGCCGGCAGCGCCTCGGTGCAGAGTCCGGTGTCGGGCCGCGTCACGTGGCTGCCCAAGGCCGGCCAGGTGATCCGGCGCGGCGGCACCTTGCTGACCGTCGACAATCAGCCGGTGCAGCTCTTCTATGGCAGCCTGCCGCCCTGGCGGGACCTGTCGGTGGGGGTCGACGACGGACCCGACGTCAAGCAGCTGGAGCGGAACCTGGCCGCGCTCGGCTACGACCCCGACCACGGGATGACCGTGGACGACCACTTCACCGCGGCCACGGCGGCGGCGGTCAAGGGCTGGCAGAAGGACCGCGGCCTGGACCAGACCGGCGCGTTCACCACTGGGATGCCAGCCGTGTTCCTGCCGTGGGCCGCCCGCGTCAAGACGCTGAACGCCAGCGTCGGCGGCCGCGCCGCCCCCGACGGGCAGGTGTTCGAGGTCACCTCGAACCGCCACCAGGTCACCGTCGATCTGGACGTGAACCAGCAGAGCTACGTCAAGACCGGCGACCGGGTCGAGGCCGTGCTGCCCGACGGGCGGCGGGTCAAGGGCCGGATCAGCGACGTCGGCCGGGTCGCGGAGACCCAGGGGGAGGCCCAGAAGCAGGAGACCACGATTCCCGTCACCGTCGCGCTGGACGATCCGAATGCCGGCGGGCGCCTGGACCAGGCCCCGGTCGACGTGTACATCACCACCCAGACCAGGCGGGGCGTGCTGGCGGTGCCGGTCACGGCGCTGCTGGCGCTCAAGGAAGGCGGCTACGCGGTCGAGACGGTCGACGCCAGCGGCCAGCGCCGGCTGGTGGCGGTGCAACTCGGGGTGTTCTCCAACGGGATGGTCGAGGTCTCCGGCGCCGACCTGCGCGCGGGCACGAAGGTGGTGACCTCCCAATGACCGGCGAGGCCGTGCTGGAGCTGCGCGGCGTGTCCAAGCGCTACCCCGGCCCGCCGCCGCTGGAGGTGCTCCGCGACGTCGACCTGACCATCACCGCCGGGGAGATGCTGGCGATCGTGGGGCCGAGCGGGTCGGGCAAGTCGACCCTGCTGCACATCATGGGCACGCTCGACCTGCCGAGCAGCGGCACCGTCCGCGTCGGCGGCACCGAGGTGGGCGCGCTGTCGGACCGGCGGCTCGCCGTGTTGCGCTCGCGCCTCATCGGGCTGGTGTTCCAGCAGTTCTTCCTGCTCGACGGGGTGAGCGCGTTGGAGAATGTGGCCCTGGGCCTGCTGTACAGCGGCGTCGCGCCGCGCGAGCGTCGGCGGCTGGCCGCCCTCACGCTGCGGCGCGTCGGCCTCGGCGACCGCCTCTTCCATCGCCCGACGCAGCTGTCCGGCGGCGAGCAGCAGCGGGTCGCGATCGCCAGAGCGCTGGTCACCCGCCGCGCGGTCGTGCTCGCCGACGAACCGACCGGCAACCTCGACCAGACCGCGGGCGCGCGCGTGCTCATGCTGCTGACGGAGCTCAACGACGACGGCACCACCATCGTGGTGGTCACCCACGACCGCGACATCGCCATGGGGATGCCGCGCCGGGTGGAGCTGCGGGACGGGCGCGTGGTCGCCGACACCGCCGCGGCTGGCGCCGCCGGGCCCGTGCGGCAGGAGGAGGTGGCACGATGAACGCATCGCCCGCAAGCCGGGTGCCCGCCCCGCGGCGGCTGCGCCTGCGCGACCTGATGGTGGTCGGCGCCGGCGGGCTGGCGACCCGCCGGCTGCGGGCGGCGCTGTCCGCGCTCGGCGTGGCCATCGGCATCGCCGCGATCGTCGCGGTGCTCGGCATCTCCGAGTCCAGCAAGGCCGACCTGCTGGCCCAGCTGGACCGGCTGGGCACCAACCTGCTCACGGTCGCTCCGGGGCAGACCTTCGGCGGGGAGGACGCCGTCCTGCCAGCGGAGTCGGTCGGGATGATCCGGCGCATCCGGCCGGTTCGGCAGACCGCCGCGATCGCCGCCGTCAGCGACGCCGGGCTGTACCGCAACGACCGGATCCCACCGGAGCAGACCGGCGGGCTCGGCGTGGCAGCCGCCGACCTGCGCCTGCTGGAGGCGGTCGGCGGGACCCTCGCCAGCGGCACGTACCTCAACGGCGCCACGGCGCGTTATCCCGCGACCGTGCTCGGCGCGGACGCCGCGGCGCAGCTGGGCATCGACCGGATCGGCAGCCAGGTATGGCTCGGCGGCCCCTGGTTCACCGTCGTCGGCATCCTGGAGCCGGTGACCCTGGCGCCCGAGCTGGACCGGGCCGCGCTGATCGGCTTCCCGGTCGCCGAGGCGCTGCTCGGCGCCGACGGCTCGCCCAGCACCATCTACGTGCGCGCCGATCCGGACCACGTGACCGACGTGCAGGGCGTGCTGGCCGCCACCACCAACCCGGAGCAGCCCAACGAGGTGCAGGTCAGCCGCCCTTCGGACGCGCTGGCCGCGCAGGCGGCGGCCAAGAGCGCGCTCAACTCGCTGCTGCTGGGCCTGGGCGCGGTCGCGCTGCTGGTCGGGGGGGTCGGGATCGCCAACGTGATGGTGATCGGGGTGCTGGAGCGCCGCAGCGAGATCGGCCTGCGGCGGGCGCTGGGCGCCACCGGGGGGCACGTGCGGACCCAGTTCCTGGTGGAGTCGCTGCTGCTGGCGCTGCTCGGCGGCGCCGGCGGGGTCGCGCTGGGCGCGCTGGTCACCGCCGGCTATGCGCTGCGCCAGGACTGGCAGGTGGTGGTGCCGCTGACCGGCGTGGCCGGTGGGGTCGGCGCGGCGCTGGCCCTGGGTGCGGTCGCCGGGTTGTACCCGGCGGTCCGCGCCGCCCGGCTCTCCCCCACCGACGCGCTGCGGACGGTCTGACCCGGCGCGTACCGCCGCCGGTTCCTTTCAGGAGGCGGGGGCGGTCGCTGGACTCGGTTGCCAGCTGACCCTCAGACGTTGGAGTCGGGGAAGGACGCCTTGCGCCGGTCGATCCAGTCGCGCAGCTCCTCGTCGGCGGCGTCGTCCAGCGGCGGGGGCTGGTAGTCGGCCAGCATCCGCTTCCACGCGGCGTTCGCCCGCGCCGCCGCGTCCAAGGAGCCCTCCAGCTCCCACTGCTCGAAGGAGTTGTTGTCCGCGGTCGACGACCGGTAGAAGGCCGTCTCGAAGTTCGCCAGCGTGTGCGCCGATCCCAGGAAGTGCTGTCCGGGGCCGTTGTCGGCGATCGCCTCCAGCGCCTGGCCGTTGGGGGACAGGTCCACGCCCCTGGCGAAGGCGTGCCACGCCCCCGCCTGGTCGGCGTCGAGGACGAACTTCTCGTAGCCCATCGCCAGGCCGCCCTCCAGCCACCCGGCGACGTGCAGCACGAAGTGCACGCCGGCCAGCAGCGTCGGCTGCATGGTGTTGGCCGACTCGTAGGCGGCCTGCGCGTCGGGGACCTTGGAGGCGGTCAGCGCGCCGCCGCTGCGGAACGGCACGCCGAGCCGCCGCGCGCAGGCGGCCAGGGTGTAGAGCACCAGCGCCGGCTCCGGGGTGCCGAAGGTCGGCGCGCCCGACTGCATCGACATCGACGAGGCGAAGGAACCGAACACCACCGGCGCGCCCGGCCGGACCAGCTGCACGTACGCCATCCCTGCCAGCGCCTCCGCCAGCGTCTGGGTGGCGGTGCCCGCCACTGTCGCCGGGCTCATCGCGCCGGCGAGGATGAACGGCGTCATCAGCACCGCCTGGTTGGCCTCGGCGTAGACCCTGGCGGCGCCGAGCATGGTCGCGTCCCACACCAGCGGGGAGTTCGCGTTGATCAGGCTGAGCAGCACGCAGTCGCGTTCCAGCCGCTCGGCGCCGAACAGGATCCGCGCCATCTCGACGGTGTCCCTGGCGCGGTCGGGGTGGGTGACCGAGCCCATGAACGGCTTGTCGGAGTAGCGCATGTGGGCGTAGACCATGTCGAGGTGCCGCTTGTTCACCGGCAGGTCGACCGGCTCGCAGACGGTCCCGCCGCTGTGGTGCAGGTAGGGCGACAGGTAGGCCAGCTTGACGAGGTTGCGGAAGTCCTCGATGGTGCCGTAGCGCCGCCCGCCGTCCAGGTCGCGCACGAACGGTGAGCCGTACGCCGGCGCGAACACGGTCGCGTCTCCGCCGATGCGGACGTCGTTGGCCGGGTTGCGGGCGTGCTGGACGAACTGGCCCGGCGCGGTCGCCTGCACCAGCGAGCGTGCCATGCCGCGGGGGAAGCGCACCCGTTCCCCGTCGACCTCGGCGCCGGCCGCCTTCAGCGTCGCCAGCGCCTCCGGGTCGCGGAAATCGATCCCGACCCGCTCCAGGATGGTGTCGGCGTTGTGCTCGATCAGCTCGAGGCCCTCCGTGGAGAGGACCTCGAACGGCGTCATCGTTCGGGTGATGAACGGGACCCTCTCGGCGACCGCGTGCAGCCGCGCGCTCCGGCGCGCCTCGCGGCCGCTGCGGCGGCCCCTCGGTCCGGTGTCGGTGCTCATGTGCCGCTCCTCGAGTTGGCGCCGGCGGCCCGCCGGCGCCGGCGTGGCCGCTCGCCGCCCGCCGGGGGGTCCCGCGGCGGCAGGGTGACCACCTTTGCGAGCCGCGCGTAGGGGTCGCTGGCGTGCGGGATCGCCATCGCGTCGACGAACTGCTCCTGGAACCTCGGCTCGATGGCGGTCTCGACCTTCTCGACCCGCCGCACCAGCGCCTCGATCTCCGCCCGCGAGCCGCGGTTGAGCAGGGCGATCCTGGCGCCGGTGCCGGCGGCGTTGCCGGCGCTGCTGACCGTCGTGGGGTCGGCGTCCGGGACCATCCCGAGCACCAGCGCGTGCACCGGGTCGATCTGGGCGCCGAACGCCCCGGCGAGCCGGACGCGGTCGACGGCGTCGACCCCGAGCCGGGCCATCAGCAGCCGGCAGCCGGCGTGCAGGGCGGCCTTGGCGAGCTGGATCTGCCTGACGTCGTTCTGGGTGATCAGCAGCCGCTGTCCGCCCGCGGGCGCCTCGTGCAGCAGGTAGGCCAGCGTGCGGCCGTCCTTGACCAGCCGCGGCGAGCGGGCGGCGGCGCGCCGGTCGAAGGCGCCGTCGGCGGTCAGGACCCCGGCCAGGTACAGCTCGGCGACCGCCTCGATGATCCCCGACCCACAGATCCCGGTGACGGCGGCGCCGTCGAACCCCGGCTCGTCCGACCACGCCTCGGTGCCGATCACGCGGATCCGCGGCTCCAGGGTGGCGCGGTCGACGCGGACGCGTTCGACCGCGCCCGGGGCGGCCCGCTGGCCGCCGGAGACCTGCGCGCCCTCGAACGCCGGGCCGGTGGGGCTGGAGGCCGCCAGCAGCCGCCGGCGGCCTCCGAGCAGCAGCTCGGCGTTGGTGCCGACGTCCACCAGCAGCGAGACGTCGTCGCGGTCCTGCGGCGCCTCCGCCAGCAGCACCCCGGCGGCGTCGGCGCCGACGTGCCCGGCGATGCACGGCAGCACGTAGGCGCGCGCGCCGGGGTGCACGCCGAGGTCGAGGTCGCCGGCGGCGCGCAGCCGCAGCGCCCGGTCGGTGGCCAGCGCGAAGGGTGCGCCGCCGAGCTCGCTCGGGTCGATCCCGAGCACCAGGTGGTGCATCACCGGGTTGCCGACCAGCGTCACCTCCAGCACGTCGGCCGGCTCGAAGCCTGCCTCGCCGGTCAGGTCGGCGACCAGGCCGTTGAGGCAGCCGCGGACGGCAGCCGACAGGGTGGCCACGGAGCCGGGGTGCAGCATCACGTAGCTGACCCGGCTCATCAGGTCCTCGCCGAAGCGGATCTGCGGGTTCATCGCGCCGGCGCTGGCGAGCACCTCCCCGGTCCGCAGGTCGCAGAGGTGCCCGGCGACGGTGGTGGAGCCGACGTCGAAGGCGATCCCGAGCGCGACGTCGCGGAAGCCGGGCCACACCGCGGTGATGGTCGCCCCGTCGTGGACGGCCACGGTCACCGCCCACTCCCCCGCCCGCAGCGCGGCCTGCAGCGCGGCCACCACCTTCGGGTCGGCGTCCAGCCCGCGCAGCGCCCATTCGCGTTCCAGCGCCTCCAGCAGGCGCGCCAGGTCGCTGGTCTGCGACCCGAGCGTCGGCGGCTCGACCTCGACGTGGTGCAGCCGCACCACCGGGTCCAGCTCGATCGTGCGCGCCTCCGCCTGCTTGCGGACGACCTGCCGGTGGAGCTGGCTCTCCGGTGGCACATCGACCACCACGTCGGCGAGCAGGCGGGCGTGGCAGCCGAGCCGCCGGTCGGGCGCGAGCCCGCTGCGGGCCCGGTAGCGCTCCTCCGGTTCGCTGAACGGCGACAGGTGCGACGCGCGCGACTCGATCGCGAGCTTGGCGTGCGTGCCCTCGCTCACCGCCACCTGGCAGCGCCCGCAGATCCCCCGCCCACCGCAGATCGAGTCGAGGTCGACGCCGAGCGACCGCGCGGCGTCGAGCACGCTGGTGCCGGTGGGGAACGACCCCCGCCTGCCCGAGGGGGTGAACACCGCGCGCGCCTCGGTCATGTCCCCCCTCGCGCCGCGCGGCGGCCCTCGCGGCCGCCCCGGCGGCGGCCGGCGGCGCCGTCGGCCCCGGCGGCCGGCGGCCCGCCCTCGCGGTAGCGGCCGATCCAGGTCATGCAGTCGCGGTCGTGGCCGAGCAGCACGTCGGCGGCCGCGACCGCCCGGCGGATCTCCTCGCTGAGCACGTTGGTGATCGCCGAGGTCAGCCCCGCCTGCGCCGCCATCGTCAGGAACGACGCCGACAGCGCGTGGCGGCTCGGCAGGCCGAAGGCGACGTTGGAGGCGCCGCAGGTGGTGTTGACGCCCAGCTCCTCCCGCAGCCGCCTGACCAGGTGGAACACCTGCCGTCCCGCGGTCGCCATCGCGCCGATCGGCATCACCAGCGGGTCCACCACCACGTCGGCCCGCGCGATCCCGTGGTCGGCGGCGCGCTCCACGATCCTGCGGGCGACCTCGAAGCGCACGTCGGGGTCCTCGGAGATGCCGGTCTCGTCGTTGCTGATCGCCACCACCGCCGCGCCGTGCCTGGCGGCCAGCGGCAGCACCCGCTCCAGCTGCGCCTCCTCCCCGGTCACCGAGTTGACCAGCGCCTTGCCGCGGTAGACGGCCAGCCCGGCCTCCAGCGCCTCCACGATCGAGGAGTCGATGCACAGCGGCACGTCGGTGACCGACTGCACCAGCTCGACCGCCTGCGCCAGGATCGCCGGCTCGTCCGCCAGCGGGATCCCGGCGTTCACGTCGAGCATGTGGGCGCCGGCCTCGACCTGCGCCAGCGCGTCGGCGACCACGGTCGAGAGCTCCCCCGCCGCCATCTCCTCGGCCAGCTTCCTGCGCCCGGTCGGGTTGATTCGCTCGCCGATCATCACGAACGGGCGGTCGAAGCCGATCACGGCCTCCCTGGTCGCCGACGCCAGCACGGTGTCGGTCATGCGCCCACCCCGCCCACCACCGCGCGCTCCAGCGCCGGGCGCAGGTCGCCGAGGCCGGTGGGGATGACCTCCAGCTCCAGCCCCAGGTAGGCGGCGGCCTCGCCTGCCCGGCGGGCCAGCGCCGGATCGTCGGTCTGGGCCAGGTAGACCAGCCGCCGGTAGTTGCCGAAGTAGGCGGGCAGCAGCTCGGGATGCTCGTCCAACCCCAGGCCCTTGACCACCAGCCGCTCGAAGTGCCGGCAGAGGAAGTCGGTCAGGTAGAAGGTCCGCGGTTCCGCCTCGTGCAGCGCCAGCCAGCGGTCGACCCCGGCGAAGAAGGCGTAGCAGTGGTCGCCGGGGAGGCGCTCGACCCGGTGCGCCTGAAGCACACGGTCCAGCGCCCCGCCGGTGCCGCAGTCGCCGTAGGCGACGAACACGCGGTCCCAGCCGCCCTCGGCGGCGGCCTCCCGCAGCTTGGCGTCCACCCGCTCGGCGATCCGCTGCGGGGTGTTGTGGAGCTTGCCCGGCAGGCAGCGCAGCGTCACGTTCGACCAGCCGTTCAGCCGGATCACGGCCAGCACCTCACGGGCGATCGCGCCGCAGGCGATCACCAGCAGCCGCGGAGGGCTCACGACCGGCCCCGCTCGGCGGCTGCCTGGCGGCGCGAGCGCACCAGCGTCTGCGCGGTCTCGGCCGCCACGGCGGCGTCGCGGCAGTAGGCGTCGGCGCCGATCGCCTTGCCGAACTCCTCGTTCAGCGGCGCGCCGCCGACCAGCACGATGTAGTCGTCGCGGATGCCCTTGGTGACCAGCTCGTCGATCACCACCTTCATGTACGGCATGGTGGTGGTGAGCAGCGCCGACATCCCGAGGATGTCGGGCTTGTGCTGCTCGAGCGCTGCCAGGTAGTTCTCGACCGGGTTGTTGATGCCGAGGTCGACCACCTCGAAGCCGGCGCCTTCCAGCATCATCGCCACCAGGTTCTTGCCGATGTCGTGGATGTCGCCCTTGACCGTGCCGATCACCACCTTGCCGACCTGCTCGGCGCCGGTCTCGGCCAGCAGGGGCCGCAGCACGGCCATCCCGGCCTTCATCGCGTTGGCGGCCAGCAGCACCTCGGGGACGAACAGGATGCCGTCGCGGAAGTCGATCCCGACGATCCGCATGCCCTCCACCAGCGCCTTGTTCAGCACCTCCCCCGCCGACCAGCCGCGCTCCAGCAGGATGTTGGTGCCCTCCACGATCTCGTCGGCCAGGCCGTCGTAGAGGTCGTCGTGCATCTGCTTGGCGAGCTCCTCGTCGCTGAGCTCGGACAGGACGATCTCTTCCTGCTCTTCCGGCATCGGCAGCTACCCCTTCAGCCGTTCGCCCTTGGGATCGACCAGCGGTTCGCTGGCGACCGTCGCCGGGTACCGCTGCTCGAAGTACTCGACCTCCACCTTGGCACCCTCGGCGGCCAGCTCCACCGGCAGGTAGCCGTAGACGATCCCGCGGCCGATCCAGTAGCCGTAGCCGGCCGAGGTCACGTAGCCGACCACCTCGCCGCCGGCGCGGATGGGCTCCTTGCCGAGCACCACCGCCAGGGGGTCGTCCAGCAGCATCGGCACCAGCCGGTGGGTCACGCCGCGGTCCCGGATCGCCTCGAGGGCGGCCTTGCCCTGGAAGTCCTTGGCCCAGCGCACCGCGAAGCCGAGCCCGGCCTCCAGCGGGTCGTGCTCGGTGTGGATGTCCTGGCCCCAGAGCCGGTAGCCCTTCTCCAGCCGCAGGGTGTCGAAGGCGCCGAGGCCGGCGGCGACCAGGCCGTGGCCGCGCCCCGCCTCCCACAGCAGCTCCCAGGCGCGCTCCCCCATGGCGAACTCCCCGTACAGCTCCCAGCCGAGCTCGCCGACGTAGCTGATCCGCTGCGCCCAGACGGGCCCGACCTCGCCGATGTCCAGGTACCTGGCGGTCAGGTAGGGGAACGCCTGGTTGGACACGTCGGCGTCGGTGACCGCCTGCAGGATCGCGCGGGCCCGCGGCCCCCACAGGCCGAGCACGAAGCTGGACCCGGTCCGCTCGGTGATCGCCAGCCGCTCGCCGTCGCGGACCTGCGCGCGCAGCCACGCCAGGTCGTGCTGGCCGCTGACCCCGCCGGTGACCACCCGGAAGCGCTCCTCGGTCTCCCTGGTGACGGTGAGGTCGCAGCGGATCCCGCCGCGCGGGGTCAGCATCGCGGTGTAGACGATCGTGCCGGCGGGCCGGCCGACCCGGTTGGCGCAGACCCGCTCCAGGAACGCCTCGGCGTCCGGCCCTTCCACGTCGAACTTGGCGAACGGGGTCAGGTCGAACAGGGCGGCGCTGGTGCGGGTGGCGAGGTGCTCGGCGCCCTCGATCGGCGACCACAGCCGCGCGGCCCAGTCGTCGCGGCGCTCCCAGGCCGCGCCGGTCAGCAGCGGGCGGTTGGCCTCGAACCACTGCGGGCGTTCCCAGCCGGCGCCGACCACGAAGCTGGCGCCGAGCTCCCGCTGGCGGGCGTGGAAGGGGGTCAGGCGCAGCCGGCGCGGGCGCGCGGGCTGCTGGCGCGGATGGATGATGTCGTAGACCTCGCGGTACTGCTGCTTGCCGCGTTCCAGCACGTACGGCGGGGTCGTCTGGTAGGGGTAGAAGCGGTTGGCGTCGGCCTCGGCGAGGTCGTAGCCGGGCTCGCCGAGCGCCATCCACTCGGCGACCTGGCGGCCCATCCCGGCGGCGTGGGTGATCCAGACCGCCTCGCAGACCCACAGGCCCCTGACCGCCGCGCTCTCGCCGACGATCGAGCCGCCGTCCGGGGTGAACGAGAACATGCCGTTGAGCGAGCGCGCCTCCTCCGCCGGCCGCATGGTGCCCTTGAGGGCGGGCAGGATGCGGGCGGCCTCCGCCTCGGCGACGTCGAAGTCGTCGGGGGTGAACGGCAGCACCGACGGGGGCATGGCGCCGCCGGGGCGGCGCAGGTCGCCCTGCGGCGTGGCGATCGGCTCGTGCCGGTAGTTGCCGACCGCGTAGTGGTCGGCGCGCTGGCGGAAGTACATCGCCATGTCCTGGTGGCGCAGGATCGGGTGCGCCACCTCGCGGGTCTCGCCGGCCAGCTCGGCGACCGGGTCGGTCCACACCAGCTGGTGCTGCACGGCCAGCAGCGGCACCGGCACGCCGGCCATCGCGCCGACCGTCGGCCCCCAGATGCCGGCGCACAGCAGCACCCGCTCGCACTCGATGCGGCCCCGGTCGGTCTGGACCCCGTGCACCCGGCCGCCGTCAAGGTCGAAGCCGGTGACGGCGACGCCGCCCTGGAACGACACGCCCCGCTCGGCGGCCTGCCCGGCCAGCACCGTGACGATGTCCACCGCCCTGGCGATCCCGTCGCTGGGGACGTGGTAGGCGCCGAGGATCGTGGCGGGGTCCAGCAGCGGCAGGCGCTCGGCCGCCTGGGAGGGCGTCAGCAGCTCGCCGCCCTCGATCCCGTAGGAACGCGACCAGCCGAGGCGGCGGCGCAGCTCCCGCAGCCGCTCCGGGGTGGTGGCGATCTCCAGCGACCCGACCTCGTACCAGACCTCGCGGCCGTCCAGCCGCAGCGACCGGTAGGTGGCGACGGTGTCCTGGGCGATGCGGCAGGTGGTGCGCGAGCCGTTGGTCTGGAACACCAGCCCGGGGGCGTGCGAGGTGGAGCCGCCGGTCTCGAACAGCGGACCCTGGTCGAGCACCAGCACGTCCGGCTGGCCCAGCTCGGCCAGCTGCCAGGCGGCGCTGGCGCCGACGATGCCGCAGCCGACGATCACCGTGTGGGCGCGGTCCAGCATCTGCCTCCCTCTATGGTGCCAGGTCGATCACGATCGTCTTCAGCTCGGTGAGTCGCTCCATCGAGAAGCGCCCGCCCACCCGCCCGACGCCGCTGCGCGACCCGGCCCGGCCGCCGAACGGCAGGTGCGACTCCCAGTAGTTCGTGCCCTCGTTGACATTCACCCAGCCGGCCCGAACCGCCTCGGCGTACCGGAGTCCCCGCCGAAGATCCCGCGTGAACACCGCCGAGAGCAGGCCGTACGGAGAGCCGTTCACGAGCGCGATCGCCTCGTCCTCGCTTCGGATGCTCGAGATCGGCGCCACCGGGCCGAACGTTTCTTCGCGAGCGATCTCCATTTCTCCGGTCACGCCGTCCACGACCGTGGCCTCGTAGAACAGGCCGCTCCCGAGCTCGGGCGCACGCCGTCCGCCGGCGACCAGCGTCGCGCCGCGCTCGATCGCCTCGCCGACGTGTCGCTCCGTCTTGGCGGCGGTGGGCTCGTTGTTGACCGGACCCATCGTCGTGGCGTCGTCGAACGGATCGCCCAGGTGGATCTCCGTGTCGATCACCGCGGCGAGCCTCGCCACGTACTCCTCGCGAACGTCCTCGTGCACCAGGATCCGCTCCCCCGCCGTGCAGCTCTGCCCGGCGTTGAGGAAGCACGCGACGAGCGTGGCCTGGACCGCCGCGTCGACGTCGGCGTCCTCGAGCACCACGAGCGGGCCGTTGCCGCCCATCTCGAGCAGCAGCTCCTTGCCCCCCGCGCGCTGCGCCACCGAGTTGCCGGTCGCGATCGAGCCGATGAACCCGACCGCGGCCGTGCCAGGGTTCGCCGCGATCTCATCGCCGACGACGGGGCCCGGGCCCGTCACCATGTTGAACACGCCGGCCGGCAGTTCCGCGGCTTCGAGGCATTCGGCCATCCGAACGGCGCAGATCGACGTTGTCGGCGCCGGCGCCCACACGACCGCGTTCCCGTACGCGAGCGCCGGAGCCAGGATCTCGCCCGGCATCGTGTAGGGCCAGTTCCACGGGCTGATGAGGCCGACGACGCCGCGCGGCACGCGGTACACGAGCACACGCTTGTTCGCGTCCACCGACGAAGGGATCAGCCCCTCCACCCGCCGTGCGTCGGCGGCGGCCATGGAGAAGTACGCGATGAGCTCCTCGACCTCGTCGTGGGCCTCCGCTCGGAGCGGCTTGCCTTGGTCGAGCGAGAGCGTTCGCGCGAGCTCGTCGCGTTGCGCGTCGATCGTCTCGGCGACGCGCTCCATGGCTGTGGCCCGGTCGAACGCTGAAAGGGCCGCCCACGCGGGCCAGGCGCGAGCTGCCGCGTCGACGGCGTGTTGCACGTCGAGCCTCGTTCCCTCCGGAACCGACCCGATCACCTCGCCCGTGGACGGGCTCACGGCGTCGAAGAGGGCGCCGCTCTCCGACTCGACCCACGCGCCGTCGACGAACATCCGCGCGTGCTCGCTCATGTCCCTCCCGCCGATGAACG